>JALYMZ010000036.1 GCA_030773435.1 Actinomycetota bacterium
GAGACAAGGCCGTTGTCGCCTACCAGAAGGAGCACCCGATGGGCATCGGCTTGGGCATCATCCTCATCGTCTTGGGCGCGATCCTCATGTGGGCTCTGCAGCTCGACCTGGACTTCGTCGACGACGATGCGCTCGGACTCATCCTCATGGTCGCCGGCGCCGTGACGCTGGTGCTGGCGCTGGTGATCAACGCGCAGCGCAGCCGCACCAAGCACACGCTCGAGGAGCGCCGGTACGACGGTCGCTACGACCGCTGACTCGCATCGGCGGCGGAGCCCCCCGCCACGCGTGCGCAGGGTCGTCAGGCGGGCTGCCGTACCGACCCACTGCTGCACCTTTGCGAACATGGGCGTCGTGCACTCGCAACGACGCTGCTACGTCCACGTCGGTACCCCCAAGACCGGGACCACATACCTGCAGAGCTTGTTGTGGGCGTCGCGAGATCGGCTCGCCGAGCAGGGTGTCGAGCTGCCATTGGACAGCCTCGTCGACCACTTCCACGTCGCACTCGTACTGCGCGACCTGCTCGAGCCTGGCATCGACCCGCCACACGCGTTCACCGCACTCGACCGGCTTGCCGCTGCCCTTCCGGGGATGCGCGGACCGCGAGTGCTCATCAGCCACGAATGGCTTGCCGCCTGCACGCAGGAGCAAGCTCTACGGCTGCATGGCGTCCTCGAGGGCTTTGAGATACATGTCGTCATCACGGCCCGAGACCTCGCGCGCCAGATCCCCTCGGACTGGCAGCAGTGCATACAGCAGCGCCAGTCTCAGACGTATGCGGACTTCCTGAACGGCATCATCGAACCTGCGCGCAAACACGAGTTCTGGCGCTACCACGACGTTGTAGAGATCGCGGCCCGGTGGCGCGGAAACCTGCCGGCCGATCGGGTCCATGTCGTGACGGTTCCCGTCAGTGGGTCGCCACCGGGGGTCCTGTTGGAGCGCTTCTGCTCACTGCTCGACCTCGATCCTGCCCTGCTTCGCCATACTCCGGCCCGCGACAACCCATCTCTCGGCGCGATCCAGGCCGAGGTCCTGCGCCGAGTCAACGTCGCACTCGGGGATCGGCTCCAGCACTCTCGTGCAGGTTACGGCCGGGTCGGGAAGCGTTACCTCGCCGGCAAGGTTCTGGCACCGCAGCCCAGCCCCCCGCTGTCCCTGCCCGCCCACTTGGCCGACTGGTGCCAACACGTATCGGCTGACACGGTCCGTCAGTTGAGTGACGCCCGTTATGACGTGGTCGGGGACCTCCGCGAGCTGATGCCGACGTGGCCCACCGCCCAGACCGCAGCGGCAGAGGTTAGCGATGCCGATGTGGCCGAGTCGGCTGTACAGGCCCTTGCGTCCATGCTGGAACAGCGTCACCTGGACCTGGAACGCCTGGGTCAGCTGCGCGAGAGAGTCCGGTCACAAGAAGCGCGGATTCAGGAGCTCAAGGAAGCACAGATGAACGCGCGGCTCCTGCGCGCACCGGCTTGGCCGCTGCGACGCCTTGGGCGCGGCCGCAGTGCCGGCGGGACGGAGTAGCCGAGCCCGTCCTCCTCAACGAGGAGATCCGGCACCACCCCCTAGGCGTCGCCCGCCAGGGGGAGTGTCCGCCGCGGCGACGCGGTACATCTCGGGCGGGATCCCGGCGTCCGGATCGTCGAGGAACGGCAGCGCGACGTACTCGGTGCTGCCCGCGACGACTACGGGGAACCGGCCGCGGTGCTCGTCGACGTACCGCAGCACCTCGAGCATCTCGTCCCGCCGGTTGTGCGCGACCAGCCAGGACAGCAGCCGCACGTGCGTGCGCACCTCGGCGAAGGCCTCGGCGGGCACGACGTCGAGCAGCTCGCGGACGCCGGCGCGCAGGCACTCCCAGTAGGTGTCACCGCAGCCGGGCACCTCGCGGTAGTACGGCGGGAGGTCGTCGAAGGCCGTGGTGAACCAGTGCCAGCGCAACCGAGCCGACCCGCGGTCCAGGACCAGCCGGGTGACAGCGCGCTTGGCGACGAAGCCGTCGCGCAGGTTGTCCAGCTGGTGCTTCTGCTGGGTGATGGAGCTGCCGTCGTCCCGCACCCGCCAGCGATAGACGACGTCGGGGACGACGTCGAAGCGGTCGGCCTCGAGATACGCCCGCGTCATCAGCGCGTGGTCCTCGTAGCGCACACCTTCGGGGAACCGGAGCCGGTGCGACTCCCAGAAGGAGCGGCGGAACATCTTGTTCCACGCGAAGATGTCGACGACCATCTCCGGTGCGTCGTCGATCGTCACCGCGCTGCGCCGCTGCCGGTGCAGCTGCCGCATCCAGGGCGCGACCCGGTAGCGCCCGCGGGCCTGCTTGGCCACCGCGCCCACGACGAAGTCCGACCCGCTCTCCGTCAGGGCGTCGACCATGCAGGCGTACGCCGTCGGGGGCAGCGAGTCGTCGGAGTCGAGGAACGCCAGGTACGTCCCGCGGGCCTGCGCCACACCGGCGTTGCGGGCAGCGCCCGGACCAGCGTTCGGCTGGTGGACGATCCGCAACCTGGGATCGCGCGCGGTGAACTCCGACGCCACCGCCACCGACCCGTCGGTGGAGCCGTCGTCGACGAGGACGGCCTCGAAGTCACCGAACGTCTGAGCGAGCAGGCTGTCCAGGCAGTCGCGCAGATAGCGCTCGACCTGGTACACGGGCACGACGACGGTGAGCTCCGGTCGCCGCGCGCGCCGCCGGCGCTGGCGCAGCCGCTGCCGGACGTCGGCGCTCCACCGCTGCGCGAGAGCGCCGGGCACCGAGGCACCATAGCACCGCGCCGCGGCCCTACAGTCGTGTCGTGGCCGACGCCCTTGCGGTCGGGCTGCCGACGTGGCGGGAGGCCTGGACCGTGGCGCTCTACGGTCCCGACGGCTTCTTTCGCCGGCAGCGCCCGGCGGCGCACTTCCGCACGTCCGTGCACGCCTCCGCGCTGGTCGCCGCTGCCGTCGCGCGGCTGGCCGAGCGGCGCGGCTGCGGGTTGATCGTGGATCTCGGTGCCGGTGGCGGGGAGCTGCTGTGCCGGCTGGACCGCATCGTCGGCCCGGACGTGTCGCTCACCGGAGTCGACCTTGCCCCCCGGCCGGAAGCGCTCCCGGCGCGCGTTTCCTGGAGTGCGCAGCTGCCGGACCGCGTCGACGGTCTGGTGGTCGCGAACGAGTGGCTGGACAACATCCCGTGCGACGTGATCGAGGTCGACCGCCATGGCGTGCCGCGCGTCGTCCACGTCGATCCCGGTACGGGCAGGGAGGTGCTGGGCGCCGTCGCCGACGACACCTGGCTGGCTCGGTGGTGGCCGCTGCGGGAGCCGGGCGCGCGCGCGGAGGACGGGAGCGCGCGGGACGAGGCGTGGGACGGCGTGGTGCGCCGGCTCGACCGCGGGCTCGCCGTCGCGGTCGACTACGGCCACACCGTGGACACCAGACCGGTCGCCGGCAGCATCGCGTCGTACCGCCGGGGTCGGCAGGTCGACGTGGTCCCCGACGGCACCCGCGACGTCACCGCCCACGTGGCCGTGGACTCGCTGGGCGGCCACGTCACCAGGCAGCGCGACGCCCTGCGTGACCTGGGCGTGCACGGCACGCGGCCACCGCTCGAACTCGCCCGCGAGGACCCGACGCGCTACCTACACGACCTCGTCCGGGCGTCCGAGGCGGCGGAGGTCACCGCCCGTGGTGGACTGGGCGACTTCTTCTGGGTCACCGCGACCGCCCCGTGACACGATGAGCGGCGTGAGCGAGCAGCGGGTCGTCGGCGTGGGCGCCGGCGCCGGTGGCTTCGGCTACGAGCGCGGTGGCGGCGCCGACGTCGCGACCCAGGACATGGTGCTCAACATCGGACCACAGCACCCGGCCACGCATGGGGTCCTGCGGCTCAAGCTCACCCTGGACGGCGAGCGCATCGTCGACTGCGAGCCCATCGTCGGATACATGCATCGCGGCGCGGAGAAGCTGTTCGAGGTCCGCGACTATCGCCAGATCATCGTGCTGGCGAACCGGCACGACTGGCTCAGCGCCTTCGCCAACGAGCTCGGCGTCGTGATGGCCGTCGAACGCATGCTCGGCATGGAGGTGCCGGTCCGGGCGGTATGGGCGCGAACGCTGCTGGCCGAGCTCAACCGGGTGCTCAACCACCTGATGTTCCTCGGCTCCTACCCGCTGGAGATCGGCGCCATCACGCCCATCTTCTACGCGTTCCGCGAGCGGGAGACCATCCAGCAGGTGATGGAGGAGCTGTCCGGCGGGCGGATGCACTACATGTTCAACCGCGTCGGCGGGCTCAAGGAGGACCTGCCGGCCGGATGGCTGACCCGCGCCGCAGCGGCCGTGGCAGCGGTGCGACGGCGGCTGTCGGAGCTGGAGGACCTGATCCTCGGCAACGAGATCTTCCGCGCCCGCACCCAGGGCGTCGGTGTGCTGTCGGCGGAGCTGGTGCACGCCTACGGCGTTTCCGGGCCGATCGCCCGGGCCTCGGGCGTCGACTTCGACCTGCGCCGCGACGAGCCCTACCTGGCGTACGACGACCTCGCCGCCGACGGGCTGCTTCGGGTCGTCACCCGCGACGCCGGTGACTGCTACGCCCGCTTCAGCGTGTTGTTCGAGCAGGTGCACGTGTCGCTGGCCCTCGCCGACGCGTGCCTGCAACGGCTGACCGAGCTGCCGCCGGGACCGATCAACCAGCGGCTGCCGAAGATCCTCAAGGCGCCGGAGGGCGCGACGTACTGCTGGACCGAGAACCCGCTCGGCATCAACGGCTACTACCTGGTCTCCCGCGGCGAGAAGACACCGTGGCGGATGAAGCTGCGGTCGGCGTCGTTCAACAACATCGCCGTGCTGCCCCAGGTGCTCACCGGCTGCGTCGTCGCGGACATGGTCGCGGTGCTCGGCTCGATGTTCTTCGTCGTCGGCGACATCGACAAGTAGCCGGCACGACCCCGGCTCAGCCGCGTACCGCAGCGGCCGGCGCCACACCGGCGCCGCGCGCCACTACGTCCCCCCCGAGGAGGTCGCGTCCTCCTCGGACTCATCCGGTGCCGTGGGCACCTTGCAGGCCCGCTCCAGCAGCAGCCCGGCGATGGTCAGCAGCACAGCCGCGACGACCGCGAGCGCCGAGCGCACCACCCTTTCGCGGGGCAGCGCGACCTGCAGCTCGTCGACGAACTGGGCGCCGAACCCCAGGTAGCCTCCGGTGACCAACGCGCCGACCAGGGCCGAGGCCTTGGCCAGCACCAAGAGGTTCACCGCCCGGTGCGGGTCGATCCGCTGATGCCGGCGATGCAGCGTCTGCCACGTCGTCCACGCCGCCCAGCCGAGGACCGCGGTGGCGAAGAACAGCAGGAGCACCGAGGACCACGGCACCGTGGGCGCGATGCCGCCGGTCCGCTCGAACAGCGGCACGGCGAACCACCCCAGCACCGCACCGGCGATCACCAGCACGGCCAGCAGCGTCGACGACGTCTGCTGCAGCCGACCGGGCCGGTCCGGCTGCTCCGTCACGGCCGCTCGAGGACAAGGTCGTCGCGCCGGCGTACTCCCTCGCCGTCGAGCTTGCCGAGCAGGTCGGCCACCCGGCCCTGGCCGGGGATCTCGGCCTCGGGATCGACGTCGAGCCACGGCCTGAGCACGAACGCCCGCTCGTGCGCCCGCGGGTGCGGCAGCGTGAGGTCGTCGCGCTCGGCCTGCCGGTCGCCGAGCACCAGCAGGTCGACGTCGAGGGTGCGGGGCGCATTGCGCGCGGCGCCACGCTCGCGGGCGAACGCGTCCTCCACCGCCAGGCACCTCTCCATCAGCCGGTGCGCCGACAGTGTGGTGTCCACCAGAAGTACGGCGTTGAGGAAGTCGCGGGCACCCGGTGGGCTGTCCACCGGTGCCGTCTCGTAGACCGGCGACGCGGCTACCACGTGCACCTGCGGGGTGTCGGCCAGCGCCGCCACCGCACCCTGCAGCGTCGCGAACCGGTCGCCGAGATTGCTGCCCAAGGCGAGGACCCCCCGGCGGATGGGGTGCAGCTCGCCGGTCAGGGTGTCGGCGTCGACGATGTACGGGTTCGGGGTCTCGGTCACGGTCGGCTCCGGGAGATGGTCAGGGTGACGTCGTCGAACGGCACCTCGATCGGGGCTTGCGGCTTGTGCACGGTGACCTCGACCGCCTGCACCTTCGGGTCGTCGAGGCAGATGTCGGCCAGGCGCTGCGCGAGGGTCTCGATCAGGTCCACCGGGTCCCGACCCACCGCGTCGTACAGCTGCCGGCTCAGCCGACCATAGTCGACGGTCTTGGCGAGGTCGTCGTCCTGGGCGGCGCCACGGGTGTCGACGCCGAGGACCACGTCAACGCGGAACTCCTGGCCGTCCCGCTGTTCGTGCGAGAGCACGCCGTGGCGGCCGACCGCCCGGATGCCACAGATGGCGAGGCGGTCTGGGTGTCCCCCGGTCATCGGGCTCCTTCGTCGCCGGCAGCAGCAGCCGACAGTACCGGCGAGGCGTGGTGGATCCACAGCCGCCAGCCGTTCCGGCCCCGTCGGAACACGTTCGTGGTCACCGCCTTGCCCCCGGCGAAGCCCTGCCCCGCGCCGCCGCCCCGGCCGAGGTCGGCGGCGGCGAGGACGTTCTCGGTGCACGTCACCGATGCCACGTCGGCGGCGACGACGACCGCGACGTCGGTGAGGATGAACTGGATGTACGGGGTGTGTGCCATCACCACGGCCCAGGACCGGCGTACGGCGGCCGCGCCGATCACCGGGCTCCACCCGGGGTGGACGCACACCGCGTGCCCGTCGGCGACCCAGACCTCGTGCATGGCGTCGAGGTCGCCGGACTCGAAGGCGGCGTAGAACCGGCTGTTGGCGGCCAGCACCTCCCGCTCCTGGGACCCGCCACCGACCGCGCCGGACGCCGCGGGTCCCGTCATGTCGGCTCCCGGGCGCACCGCGCGACCACCCGGACAGCGTCGGCGCTCGCCGCCACCTCGTGCACCCGGACTCCCCAGGCGCCGGCAGCTGCCGCCAGCACCGACACCGCCGCGCTGGCCGCGTCGCGGCCCGGCGCCGGCCGCGGCTGTCCGGTGGCCTCGTCGGCCAGTACCGTGCCGAGGAACCGCTTGCGGGACGCGCCCACCAGGACCGGGCAGCCCAGTGCGTGCAGCCGCTCCAGCTGCGCGAGCAGCGCCCAGTTGTGCGCCCCCTGCTTGGCGAAGCCGAGGCCCGGGTCGATCACGACCCGGTCGGCGGAGATGCCGGCCGCGATGCCCGCCTCCACACGGCCCCGCAGCTCGGCGACCACTTCGGCCACCACGTCGGCGTACTCGGCGCGCTGCTCCATGACGTCGGCGTGCCCGCGCCAGTGCATGACGACGTAGGGCACCTGCGCCTCGGCCACGCACGACAGCATCCGATCGTCCGCCAGTCCGCCGGACACGTCGTTGACCATCCGGGCGCCGGCGTCCAGAGCCGCCGCCGCGACCTCGGCGCGCATCGTGTCGATGGAGACCGTCGCGCCGGCGCCGGCGAGGGCGCGTACGACGGGCAGGACGCGGCGCAGCTCCTCCTGCACCGGGGGGCGCCGCGCGCCGGGCCGAGTGGACTCGCCGCCCACGTCGACCAGGTCGGCACCGTCGCGCAGCAGCCGCAGCCCGTGCTCGATCGCCGGCTGCGGCTCCAACCACATGCCACCGTCGGAGAACGAGTCCGGGGTGACGTTGACGACGCCCATCACCAGACAGCGGCCCGGGGTGGGCAATCCGGCGATGCTGCGCGGAGGTCCGGCGTACACGCCGTCAACCTATGTGCAGAGCCGGGACCTCTGCGCGGCGGTGCGCTAGCCGATGATGAGGTTCATCGCCTCGCTGCGGGTCACCGCGTCGCGCAGCTGGCCGCGGACCGCGCTGGTGACCGTCTTCGACCCGGGTTTGCGGACTCCGCGCATCGTCATGCACAGGTGCTCACACTCGACGACCACGATGGCGCCGCGCGGCTGCAGCAGCCGCATCAGCGAGTCCGCCACCTGCGTGGTCAGCCGCTCCTGAACCTGCGGGCGGCGGGCGTACAGGTCGACGAGGCGGGCCAGCTTGGACAGGCCGGTGATGCGGCCGTCGGTGCTCGGCACGTAGCCCACGTGGGCGACGCCGGTGAACGGCACCAGGTGGTGCTCGCAGAGCGACCACACCTCGATGTCCTTGACGAGGACGAGCTCGTCGTGGCCGATGTCGAACGTCGTACTCATCACGTCGTCGGGCCGCAGCCGCAGCCCGCCGGTCATCTCCGCGAAGGCCCGCGCCACCCGGGCCGGGGTCTCCTGCAACCCCCGGCGGTCGGGATCCTCACCGATCGCCAGCAGCAGCTCGCGCACCGCCGCCTCGGCGCGGCGGTGGTCGAACGGCGGGATCCGGCGCTGCGACGCGCCGGGAACCTCCGAGACGTCGGCGGCAGCGGGGACCTCGGGCAGCTCGTCGGCCTCCGACACCTCGTGAAGCTCGGCGGCCTCGGGCATCTGGCGGATCGGGTCGGCCACCGATGGTCAGCCCGCCGGCGAGGGCGGTGCCGGCGGTGTCTCCGGGCGTCCCCCGCCACCGGGCACCTGCACGTCACCGTGCACGTCACCGTCCGGGCCGGGCGCGACGAGCAG
>JALYMZ010000037.1 GCA_030773435.1 Actinomycetota bacterium
CTGCAAACCCCGTCGCACCCACGAGGTGTGGTCAACGTAGACCCGGCCGGCGACGCCGGTCAAGGGCCGCGTCGCCGCCGTCCTCCCGGTCAGCCGGTGATGAGCCGCAACCCGTAGGCGCTGAGCGCCTCCTGCACCGGCTGGTAGTAGCTGACGTTGGGCTGGCCAACCTTCTGCCCGCACACGAGCCGACCGCCGGAGGAGTACAGCTGTCCGCCGCTGGACACGCCCTGGGCGTAGTTGCCGTTCATGTTCGACCCGCCGCTGTCGCCCTGCTCCACGCAGGCGCTGTGCCGGACCAGCCCGTACACGACGTCGCCGCCGTAGTTGACGGTCTGGTTGTAGGCCTGGATGGTGCCGCACGTCCATCCCGTCGTACGGCCGCTCTTGCACAGCGACGAGCCGACCGGCGCCGAACTGTAGCCGCGGACCACGCGGGCGTAGCCGTTGTACATGTCGACCGCGCCCTGCGGGTTCCAGTACGACGGGCTGGCGATCTTGACCGCCGCGTAGTCGTTGGTCGGGAAGCTGTAGGCCCGGGTCCTGCCGATCTTGGTGCCGTTGCGGTAGAACGTCGGGTACCCCTCGGCGCAGTGGCCCGCGGTGATCAGGACGTACCGCCCGGAGCTGTTGGTGGCGTTGAACCCGTTCGAGCACCGCCCGCCGGTGCTCATCGCGATCTCCTGGCCGCCGTACAGGTACGCCGCGGACACCGGCGCGGCCGCACTGCGCTCGACGACGACGCGGTCGCCGAAGCTGCGCGCGGCGGTGAGGAAGGAGCGGACCTGTGGCCCGCGCCGCCCCGCCCCGGCCGTGACGACGACCGCGTTGTCGCGCACGTCGACGTACCAGCCGTAGATGCCGTCGGCCACGCCGCGAGACGCTGCGATGCCGTCGAGGTGGTCCTGGACCGCGTCGAGCTGGCGGGCGGAGAAGCGCACCCGCGCGGGAGTCGCGCCGGCGGCGCGGACCGCGGTGGCCGCGGCTCGGCTGGTCACGGTCACGACGAGGTCTCCGGAGCGGTCGATGTACGCCCCAGCGGTGCGGCGCTCACCGAGCGCAGCCTCGACCCGGTCGGCCAGCAGGTCCAGGCGGCGCTCCGCCGCGGCCCGCTCGTCGGTGGTAGCGAGGCGGAGTCGGTCGCCGGGTGTCGGCGCGGCCTGGGCGGCGGGCGCGGTGCCGACGGCGAGCAGGGCGATGGCCGCGATCGCTCCCAGGGTGAGGGAACGCCGGTGGCGGCGCCGAGCGATTGTGGTCATCAAGGGTTCCTCCCTGCGTACCGATGTGTCCGAGATCACAGACCTCACGGAAGGTAGAGGAGGCGCTACAGTCCGGTCAAGGGTGGGACCGCAGCGGGGCCGAATGGTCCACCGCCAGAGCCAGCTCGAGCGCCGTCTGGTGGCGAACGGCGGCGTCGTACGGCGCCCAGCGGCGCCTGCGCCGGTAGCGTGCCCGGGTTTGCACCGAGCCCCGCAGAGTGCTAGAACGGGCTTAGCACTCTCCGATGGAGAGTGACAACAACAATGGCCGGATCGGCGAGGTCCGGCGGACCGGCGGGCAGGGATCGCCGGTCCCGCCGGGCCGTCCGTCGCGGGCGTCGAGGCCGGTCGACTTTCGTGCCTACGCGGGAGGACTCGCGGAGAAATGCCCAAACTCATCGCGTTCAACGAGGAAGCCCGGCGCGGCCTCGAGCGTGGCATGAACACGCTCGCCGACGCCGTGAAGGTGACCCTCGGCCCCAAGGGCCGCAACGTCGTCCTGGAGAAGAAGTGGGGCGCCCCCACCATCACCAACGACGGTGTCTCGATCGCCAAGGAGATCGAGCTCGAGGACCCCTACGAGAAGATCGGCGCCGAGCTGGTCAAGGAGGTCGCCAAGAAGACCGACGACGTGGCCGGTGACGGCACGACGACAGCGACCGTGCTGGCCCAGGCGATGGTTCGCGAGGGCCTGCGCAACGTCGCAGCCGGCGCCAACCCGATGGCGCTCAAGCGCGGCATCGAGACCGCGGTGGAGGCGGTCAGCGAGCAGCTGCTGACGTTGGCCAAGGACGTCGAGACCAAGGAGCAGATCGCCTCGACCGCGTCGATCTCCGCCGGCGACGCCTCGGTCGGCGAGATCATCGCGGAGGCGATGGACAAGGTCGGCAAGGAAGGCGTCATCACCGTCGAGGAGAGCAACACCTTCGGCCTCGAGCTGGAGCTCACCGAGGGCATGCGCTTCGACAAGGGCTACATCTCGCCGTACTTCGTCACCGACGCCGAGCGCATGGAGACGGTGCTGGAGGACCCCTACGTCCTCATCGTGAACTCCAAGGTCAGCTCGGTGAAGGACCTGCTCCCGCTGCTGGAGAAGGTCATGCAGTCGGGTAAGCCGCTGGCGATCATCGCCGAGGACGTCGAGGGTGAGGCCCTGGCGACGCTGGTGGTCAACAAGATTCGTGGCACGTTCAAGTCCGTCGCGGTCAAGGCCCCCGGCTTCGGCGACCGCCGCAAGGCGATGCTGCAGGACATCGCGATCCTCACCGGTGGCCAGGTCATCAGCGAGGAGGTCGGTCTCAAGTTGGAGAACGCCGGCCTGGAGCTGCTCGGTCGGGCCCGCAAGGTCGTCGTAACCAAGGACGAGACGACCGTGGTGGAGGGTGCCGGTGATGCCGAGCAGATCGCCGGTCGGGTCAACCAGATCCGTACCGAGATCGAGAACAGCGACTCCGACTACGACCGCGAGAAGCTGCAGGAACGACTGGCGAAGCTGGCCGGCGGGGTTGCGGTCATCAAGGTCGGCGCGGCCACCGAGGTGGAGCTGAAGGAGCGCAAGCACCGCATCGAGGACGCCGTCCGCAACGCGAAGGCGGCCGTCGAGGAGGGCATCGTCGCCGGCGGCGGCGTCGCCCTGGTGCAGGCGTCGGACATCGCCTTCGAGAAGCTCCACCTGCCCGGCGACGAGGGCACCGGCGCCAACATCGTCCGGGTCGCCACCGAGGCGCCGCTGAAGCAGATCGCGATCAACGCGGGCCTCGAAGGTGGCGTCGTCGCGGAGAAGGTGCGCCACCTCGAGGGCGGGCGCGGCCTCAACGCGGCCACCGGCGAGTACGTCGACATGATCGCCGAGGGCATCATCGACCCGGCCAAGGTGACCCGCTCGGCGCTGCAGAACGCGGCCTCGATCGCGGCGCTCTTCCTCACCACCGAGGCCGTCGTGGCCGACAAGCCGGAGAAGGAGAAGGCTCCGGCCGGTGGAGCACCCGACATGGGCGGCATGGACTTCTGAGGTCGCCATCGACCTGAAGTCCGTCACACGACGACGGGGCGGCCCGGGGAGCAGCGGTTCCCCGGGCCGCTTCGCGCGTTCGACCGGGGGTCGGCGCCGCCGGCGCACCGGCAGCGGAGTCGCGTGGCGGTGCGACCGCGTGCGGTGTACC
>JALYMZ010000038.1 GCA_030773435.1 Actinomycetota bacterium
CGCCGGCGACGGTGGCGAGCTCGCGCAGCTCGTCGACGCTGCGGGCGCGGCGCGGCGACCGCGGCGCTGCGTCGACCACACCGGGCACCCGGCTCACCGCTCTCGCCCCGTCGCCGGGGTCTGCTCCGGCGCGGCGCCGAGCAGCCCGAGGAACCGCACCGCGAACGCCCGTCGGCAGGCGCGGCACTGCCAGGCGCCGTGGGTGTCACCGTGCGGGTGCAGGTCCTCGTCGCCGCAGTACGGGCAGTGGAAGGGGACCGCGAAGCCACTCACCGCAGCAACCCCTCGTCGGCGCGCCCCACCCAGGTCGCGAACCGCTCACCCGGTTCCCGGTGCGCAAGGTAGTGGCGCACGACCCGTTCGACGTAGTCGTCGAGGTCGGCGGAGGTGACCTTGTGGGCGCGCAGCTTGCGCCCGAACGGCGCATCCAGCCCGACCCCGCCGCCGAGGTGGACCTGGAAGCCCTCGACCTGCCGGCCCGCCGCGTCGACGACCAGCTGACCCTTCAGCCCGATGTCGGCGACCTGGATGCGGGCGCAGGAGTTGGGGCAGCCGTTGAGGTGCACGGTGATCGGGGTATCGAGGTCGGGGATGCGGCGCTCGAGTTCCTCGACCAGGGTCCGGGCCCGATCCTTGGTCTCGACGATCGCCAGCTTGCAGAACTCGATCCCGGTGCACGCCATGGTGCTGCGTCGCCAGGCGGAGGGGCGTGCCGGCAGGCCGAGGTCGTCCAGCGCGCGCACCAGCGAGTCGACGCGCCGGGGTTCGACGTCGAGGACGAGGATCTTCTGGTACGCCGTCGTACGCAGCCGGTCGGAACCGTGCTCCTCGGCGAGGTCGGCGAGCTTGCTCAACGTCGTACCGCTGACCCGGCCGGCCCGCGGCGCCGCACCGACGTAGCAACGGCCGTCGCGCTGCGGGTGCACGCCGACGTGGTCACCGGTCGCCGTCGGCACGGCGGGCGCCGGGCCGTCCACGAGTCGGCGGCGCAGGTACTCGGTCTCGAGGACCTCGCGGAACCGCGCGGCGCCCCAGTCGGCGAGCAGGAACTTCAGCCTCGCTCGGCTGCGCAGCCGGCGGTAGCCGTAGTCGCGGAAGACGCTGGTGACCCCCCACCAGACGTCCGGCACCTCCTGCAGCGGCACCCATGCCCCCAGGCGTTGCGCGAGCCGGGGGTTCGTCGACAGGCCGCCGCCGACCCAGACGTCGAAGCCGGGACCGTGCTCGGGGTGCACCACGCCGACGAACGCGACGTCATTGACCTCCGGCGCGACGTCCTGGCTGGGGTGTCCGGTCAGCGCGGTCTTGTACTTGCGCGGCAAGTTGGAGAACTCCGGGCTGCCGACGTAGCGGGTGGTGATCTCCTCGACCGCCCAGGTGGGGTCGACGATCTCGTCGGCGGCGATGCCGGCGACCGGGCTCGCGATGACCACCCGCGGGCAGTCGCCGCAGGCCTCCTGGGTGGACAGCCCGACCGACTCCAGCCGCCGCCAGATGGCGGGCACGTCCTCGATGCGTACCCAGTGCAGCTGGACGTTCTGCCGGTCGGTGAGGTCGGCGGTGTCCCGGGCGTAGGTCGTGGAGACGTCGGCGATCGCCCGCAGCTGCGCGACGCTGAGCTGGCCTCCGTCGATGCGGATGCGCAGCATGAAGTACGAGTCCTCGAGCTCGTGCGGCTCCAGCGCGCCGGTGCGGCCGCCGTCCAGCCCGGGACGGCGCTGGGTGTACAGCCCCCACCAGCGGAACCGGCTGCGCAGGTCGGCGCCGTCGATGGCGTGGAACCCCCGGTGCGCGTAGAGGTCCTCGATGCGGGCGCGGACGTTGAGCGCGTCGTCGTCCTTCTTGACCTGCTCGGCGGCGTTGAGCGGCTCCCGGTAGCCGAGCGCCCACTGGCCCTCACCCTTGGCGGCGCGGGCGCGAGGCGGCTGATGGGCCGCGGCGGGGGGGCGGTGCGCGGTCTTGGCGGGGACGGCCATGGGGACGTGGTCTCTCTGCTGGGGAGACGCACGGGCGGCCGGGCACGGCTCGACGACGGTGTCGGAGCGGTGGCTGCCGGACGACCGCGCGCCCGGCTGGTCAGGAGCTGGGCGGCGTCAGACCGGCCGACACATCATGCTGCGCAGGCGGCCGAAGTCCACGTGGCGTCGCGCCACGAGGAAGACGGAGGTCTGCGCAACCGATGGCATGCGGGGAAGTCTCACCGACCACCGACTCCAGCATCAAGCCGGCGTCTTCCATGGTGAGAATGTGCGCCGGATGACGAGACAACTCCCGGTGGCGCCGGTCGGCGCGCAGCGGCAGGTCAGCGTGGAGGGGGCCAGCCCGGGATCGGGAACGGCCGCACGAACTCGGCGACCTCACCGCGGATCCGGGCCAAGGTGGTCTCGTCGTCCGCGGCCGCGACCGCCGCGTCCATCCAGGCCGCGATCTGCGGCATGTGCTCCTCGGTCAGGCCGCGGGTGGTGACCGAGGAGGTGCCGAGCCGGATGCCGGAGGGGTCGAACGGCTTGCGCGGGTCGAACGGCACCGTGTTGTAGTTCAGCTCGATGCCGGCCCGGTCCATGGCTTTGGCGGCGGGCTTACCGCCGATCTGCTTGCTGGTCAGGTCGGCGAGGATCAGGTGGTTGTCGGTGCCGCCGGTCACGAGGTCGAAGCCGCGCTCGGTCAGCGCCGCGGCGAGCGCCTTGGCGTTCCGCACGATCTGGTGCGCGTACGTCGAGAAGTCCGGCGTGGCCGCCTCGCGCAACGCGACCGCCATCGCCGCGGTGGTGTGGTTGTGCGGGCCGCCCTGGAGTCCCGGGAACACCGCGCGGTCCAGCGCCTTGGCGTGCCGTTCGTCGCTCATGAGCATGGCGCCGCGTGGGCCGCGCAGCGTCTTGTGCGTCGTGGTCGAGATGACCTCGGCGTGGCCGACCGGGCTCGGATGCGCGCCGCCGGCGACCAGGCCGGCCACGTGTGCGATGTCGGCCACGAGGATCGCGTCGACCTCGCGCGCAATCTCGGCGAACGCGGGGAAGTCGATCGTCCGGGGAATCGCCGTACCGCCGCAGAAGATCAGCTTGGGGCGCTCGGCCCGGGCGAGGTCGCGCACCTCGTCGAAGTCGACGCGGCCGTCCTCCTTGCGTACGCCGTACTGGACCGCCCGGAACCACTTGCCGGTGGCCGAGACGCTCCACCCGTGGGTCAGGTGGCCGCCGGCGGGCAGCGCCATGCCGAGCACCGTGTCGCCGGGCTGCAGGAACGCCAGGTACACGGCGAGGTTGGCGGGGGAGCCCGAGTAGGGCTGGACGTTGGCGTGGTCGACGCCGAACAGCGCCTTGGCCCGGTCGATCGCCAGCTGCTCCACCTGGTCGATGACCTGCTGACCCTCGTAGTAGCGCTTGCCGGCGTAGCCCTCGGAGTACTTGTTGGTGAGCACCGTGCCGGTGGCCTCGAGCACCGCGCGGGACACGTAGTTCTCGCTGGCGATCAGCCGGATCGACTCGAACTGGCGACGGCCCTCGGCGTCGACCAGCCGGGCGATGTCCGGGTCGACCTGGGCGAGCGGCTGGGCGAGGTCGGCGCGGGCGGTGCTCAGGCTTTCGGTCATGTCTGCGGAGCGTAGACCAGCCGCGCTGTGGGCGGGTCGCGGCTACCCCATGGGCAGCGGCGGATCGTTACCGTGGGCGCATGGCATCACCCGACCGGGCGGCCGGAGAGCAGGGGTCGGGGTGGCGCCACGCCCGCCACACCGCCTGGCGGGTGGTCACCGCCACGGTCGGTGCGTCGTTCCGGTACCGGGTGACGGGGCTGGCCGGCGAGGCGGCGTTCTTCGCGATCCTGTCGCTGCCACCGCTGGTGTTCGCGCTGGCCGGCAGCATCGGGTTCTTCGTGGAGCGGCTCGAGGTGAGCCAGGTGGAGACGTTCCGCGACGAGGTCATCGCGCTGGCGTCGCGGGTGCTCACCGACGACGGCGTCGACCGCGTGATCCGGCCGACGCTGCAGGACGTCCTCGAGGGCGGCCGGTTCGACGTGATCTCGGTCGGGTTCGTGCTCTCGCTGTGGTCGGGGTCGCGGGCGCTCAACGTCTTCGTGGACACGATCACGATCATGTACGGACTTGCCGGGCATCGGGGCATCGTCCGGACCCGGATGCTGTCATTCGCGCTGTACATGATCGGCCTGGTCATCGGGGTGATCGTGCTCCCCCTCGTGCTCGCCGGCCCGCAGATCGTCGCGGCGCTGCTGCCGGACGAGGTGTTGTGGCTGAGCCGGCTCTACTGGCCGACGGTGATCGTGCTCAGCGTGGGGTTCCTCGCGATGCTCTATCACGTGTCGGTGCCGGTGCGTACGTCGTGGCGCCACGGCGTTCCCGGTGCCGCCCTGGCGCTCGGCATCTGGGTCCTCGGCAGCTTCGCGCTGCGCGCGGTGCTGGAGACGGCGGTCGGCAGCCCGTCGATCTTCGGGCCGCTGGCGGCGCCGATCGCCGTACTGCTGTGGCTGTATCTCACCGCGCTCGCGGTACTCGTCGGCGCCGCGCTCAACGCGGCGTTCGACCGGGTGTGGCCGGAGTCGGAGACGGCGAGGGCACGGCTCGACGTGGTCCGCCGGCTCCGTCGGGCGGCGAGGCTGGAACGGCTGCGGTCTCTCGGCGGCGCCGACGCGGCCGACGAGGACGCGGACGATGACGACCCGCTGGCGGACGCCGACGACCTCGACGCCGCGGCCCGGCTGCAGAAATCAGGTGCGACTCCGCCGGCGTCGGCGTAGCGTCCTCGCCGAGCACCGCGCTCAGGTGCTCGCTCGAGTCCCCCCGGGAGGTGATGACGATGGCCGTCCCGTCGTACGTCCTGCCGTCCTCGTCGTCCCTCCGGGTGCCTGCGCGCTGACCGGCCGCTCGTCACTGCCGTCGTCGTCACTGCCGCCGTCGACACCCGGACATCGAAGGGTGTCTTCGCAATGACCGATTCCGACGGTCCCGACCTGCCGGGTTGGGACTCCTCCTGGGCCGCCGCCTTCGCCGAGGTCGCCGGCCCCGACTGCCGCGCCGGCCGGGTCGCCCGGGTCGACCGGGGCGTGGTGCTGGTCCTGACCCGCCACGGACCCGTGCGGGCCAGCCTCGGCTCGGGCCTGCTCGACCGCATCGCCGCCGACCCGACCGTGGCGCCGTGCACCGGCGACTGGTGCGCGGTCCGGCCCTGGCCGGACGGACCCCTCACCGT
>JALYMZ010000039.1 GCA_030773435.1 Actinomycetota bacterium
GCGGCGGCCAGCGCGTTCGCCACGTTGTGCGGCGCGGCCGGCTGCACGTCCTCGACCCGGGCCAGCTCCGCGGCGCAGGTCTCACCGGCGGCGACGAACGCCCGGTCGGCGAGCACGCCGTCGTCCACGCCGAGCATGCCGGCGGCGGGAACGTCGAGCGTGAACCCCACCATCCGACAGCCCTCGGCGACGTCAGCGGCGCGTGCCAGCCGCGCGGTCACCGGGTCCGCCGCGTTGAAGACACAGGCACGCTCGGTGCGTGGGTAGACCCGTCCCTTGGCGGCGACGTAGGCCTGCATCGACCCGTGCCAGTCGACGTGGTCCTCGGCCACGTTGAGTACGACGGCCGCCTCCGGGACCAGGGAACGGGTCCAGTGCAGCTGGAAGCTGGACAGCTCGACGGCGAGGACGTCGTACGGTCGCGGGTCCAGGACCGTCTCGAGCACGGGCCGTCCGACGTTGCCGACGGCGGCGGTGCGCAGCCCGGCGGCACGCAGCATCGAGGCCAGCATGGTCACCGTGGTGGTCTTGCCGTTTGTGCCGGTCACGCACAGCCATGGCGCCGGGCGGGCGAGGTCCCGCAGCCGCCAGGCAAGCTCCACGTCCCCCCACACCGGTACGCCGGACGTGGTGGCCTGACGCAGCAGCGGCGCCTCCGGGCGCCATCCCGGTGAGGTCACCACGAGGTCGACCGGCTCGGGCAGCGTCCTCGCCGCGCCCGGCCCCAGTCGGACCTCGGCACCGCGGGCCCGGAGCACCCTGGCCCGGTCGCGCTGCGCGTCACCTACCCGCTCGTCGACCACAACGACCCCGGCGCCGACACGCAACAGCGCCTCCGCGGCGGCGTGTCCCGAGACTCCGATGCCGGCGACGACGGTGCGCGCCTCGCGCCACGGCGACGCGCGGCTAGCCCGGGTCAGCCAGTCGCGCGCGGTCACGCCCCCGCCACCCACTCGGCGTAGAAGACCCCCAGCCCGGTGGCGACACAGATTCCGCACACGATCCAGAACCGGATGACGATGGTGACCTCGGCCCAGCCCTTGAGCTCGAAGTGGTGCTGCAGCGGCGCCATGCGGAACAACCGCCGGCCGTTGGTGAGCTTGAAGTACCCGACCTGCAGGATCACCGACAGCGTCACGATGACGAAGAGCCCGCCGATGACCAGCAGCAGCAGCTCGGTTCGGGTCAGCACCGCCAGCCCTGCCAGCGCCCCGCCCAGGGACAGCGCTCCGGTGTCGCCCATGAAGATCTTGGCCGGGGCGGCGTTCCACCACAGGAACCCGAAGCAGGCACCCATCAGGGCGGCCGCGACGACGGCGAGGTCGTAGGGGTCGCGGACCTCGTAGCAGCCGCGGCCGCCGGTCAGCTCACAGCTCTGGTTGAACTGCCAGATGCACACCAGGGTGTAGGCGCCGAACACCATGACCGAGGCGCCGGTGGCGAGCCCGTCGAGCCCGTCGGTGAGGTTCACGCCGTTGCTGGTGCCGGCGATCATGACGAGCACCCACGCGACGACCAGCCCGGCGGGGAGCTCCCAGCTGTGCAGGTCCCGGATGAAGGAGATGTACTGCGCGGCCGGTTCGCGGCCGGTCTCGTCGGGAAACTGCAGCGCCAGCACGGCGAAGAGCACGGCGACGAGCGTCTGCCCGGCAGCCTTGGCCTTGGTGCGCAGCCCGAGGCTGCGCTGCTTGGAGATCTTGATGAAGTCGTCGAGGAACCCGACCGCTCCCAGGCCGACGAACAGGAACAGCAGCAGCACCGCCGACCAGGTCGGCGGCTCCTGCGTGAACACCTTGGCGGCGCCGTAGGCCAGCACCACCGCGCAGATGATCACCAGGCCGCCCATCGTGGGCGTGCCGCGCTTGGTGTGGTGCGACGTCGGGCCGTCGTCCCTGATCAGCTGCCCGTAGCCCTTCGCCACCAGCACGCTGATCGCCAGCCGGGTGCCGAGCAAGGTGCCGAGCAGACCGAGGCCCCCCGCGAGCAGGATGGCTCTCATCGAGGCAGATCCTCATGGTCGAGCAGGGCCGAGGCGACACGGTCCAGCCGGGCCGCCTGCGACGCCTTGACGAGCACCACGTCGCCGGGGCGCAGGTCGGCGCACAGCAGCCTGGCCGCCGCGTCGACGTCCGGCACGAGCACCGCCGCGTCGCCG
>JALYMZ010000040.1 GCA_030773435.1 Actinomycetota bacterium
GAGCCGGGCGACGCCGCGGGCGACGTCGACGGGCATCTCCACGTCGGCACCGGGGTCGCGGCCCCGCACGCCGCGGCGTGGCTCCTCGTTGTCGCGGGAGTAGTACCAGAACCAGTGCTCGGCGCCCTCGGCGCTTTGCACGCCCGCCACCCAGTCGTAGGAGCGCAGCGCCGCCCGGAGCCGCCCGACGTCGGCGGCCGGGTCGGCGGCGTGCTCGAAGTGGTCGACGTGCAGCATCTCGTCGACGTGCTCGTCGGGGGTGTCGTCGAAATCGGTCATCGCCCCGAGGAGGACCTCCTGCGCCTCCAGACCGAGGTTGTCCTCCGCCCAGCGCCACACGTCGTCCAGTGGGTACCGGCCGTCGAGACGTGCTCCGGCAAGGTGCGCACGGAGCAGCGACAGTTCGGCGCCCAGCGAGCCGGCGTCCTGGAACGGCGCGCACGGTCGGTCCACTCGGGCGGCACACCAGCGGAGCGCCCGGTCCAGGTGCGAGTGCAGCTCCGGGAGCCGGGCGACGGCCTGATCCGGGTCGGTGGCGCGGGAAGTGGCGAGCGCGGTCTCGCGGACGCCCACCCATCGGTCGAGCACCGCCGGGTGGCTGATGACGTAGGGCACCATGCCCAGTCCGGTTGCGTTGCCGATGCCCAGCCCCCGCCGCCACCCGGGCGACAGGGGGACGGCGGCCTCCCTGCGGCACCTGGCCATGTGCTCGACCAGGTCACAACTGAACTCGCGGAAGAGCCAGGCGGCCAGCATCTGCGCGCGGTAAGGGGCCGCCACCGGCTTGCGGGTGCGGACGCCGTCGTAGGTGGCCATCCCGAAGCGGCCGTTGCCGTAGTAGGCGGTGCTGCGGAGCACGTACGGCGAGGAGCCGATGAGGTCGGCGGACGGCTGCTGACCGGCGGCGAGGCACTCGACGACGTAGTCGAAGAACCGTGCGCTGCGATTGCCCCGCGTCCAGACCAAAGTGTCCGGATCGGCCGTGCCCTGCTCCTGGCGCGGCACCTCGGCCCGGATCTGCTCCATCCGTGCGGCGTCGAGCGGGCCGTCGACCAGGGCCGCGGTCACGTCCCAGGCGGAGGCGACGACCCGGTCGGTGCGCAGCCGCTCGTCGATGACCGTGGAGAGGACGACGAATCGCAGGATGCACCCCTCGGCGTCCACCCGGTAAACCGCCTCCCCGACGCCGTCGGAGTCGACCGCCCACCGCTCGACAGCCACCGTCCAGCGGTGCTGCACGGCGCGACGCAGCAGCGAGGCGGTGAAGCTGTGCCGGGTTGCCCGGGCAGCACCGAGCCGCTCGGGGGCCATCACCTCGGCCGCGGGACGGCGCCAGGCCGCCAGGAGGTCGATGGGCTGTCGCGCCAGCATCGCGGTGACCATGCCGGATCAGCGCTCGGTCGGAGGAACATCGGTCACCGTCGTGGGCACCGCCGAGTGAAGCCGGGCCGGTTCGCCGGTCCACGCGTCGTCGTGGTGGGCGCCCGGCCGCGGGGTCGGAACCGGACCCCCGGTACGTCGACGCCGGGACACCTGCTGCTCACGTGCCATGTCCCGGGCGATCCGCGGCGCCGTCCACAGGAGGGGCAGCATGACCAGGCCCACCGGGACCGCGGTCACCACGATGAAGGACTGCAACGCGGTGATGCCGCCGTCGCCGATCGAGATGAGCACTGCCGCGGCCAGGCCCAGAAGGACCGCCCAGCCGGCGCGGACCCCGCGCTCCGGCTCCCCGTGGTTGGTGCCTGCGGCGGCGATGCTGTAGGCCATCGAGTCGGTGGTCGTGGCCACGAAGGTCACGGTGAGCACCAGGAACGCGACGGCCAGGAAGCTGCCCAGCGGGAGGTTGCCCGCGATGGCGATGATCGCGCCTGGCAGCCCGTTATCGGTGAGCGGGCCGGAGATGGCCCCCGGGTCCTGCTGCTCAAGCCAGATTCCGGTGCCGCCGAGGACGGTGAACCAAAAGGCGGTGGCAACCGGCGGCACGATGGCGGTCCAGCCGACGAGCTCGCGCAGCGTCCGGCCGCGGGAGATGCGCGCGATGAAGATCGCCATCAGCGGGGCGTAGCCGAGGAACCAGCCGAAGAAGAAGATCGTCCATCCGCCGGCCCAGGCGGCGTCGCCCTGGTACAGCGACATCGGTACGAAGTCCCGTAGGTAGACACCGAAGCCACCGAAGAAGTTCGTCACCACGAAGCTGATCGAGCCCAGGATCAGCACCGCGCCCATGAGCACGAGCGCGCCGACGACGTTCAGCCGGCTGAGGAACTGGATACCCCGATTGATCCCGGTCGCCACCGACACAACCGCCACCGCGGTGAGGCCCACGATGACCGCCAGCTGGGTGGCGTAGGTGTTGGGGACGCCGAACAGATCCGACAGGCCGAAGGACACCTGCAGGCCGAGGAAACCGATCGGACCGACCGTGCCGGCCACGACCGCGATGATGCAGACCACGTCGACGACGCTGCCGAGGACCGAGGTACGGACCCGCTCACCGAGGAGGGGATACAGCAGCGTCCGCGGCCGCAACGGGAGCCCCTTTTCGGCGCCGCGCATCATCACCACCGCGCCGAGGGTGCCCAGGACGGCCCAGACCAGGAAGCCCCAGTGGACGAAGCTCTGCGCCAGGGCGGCGCGGGCCGCCTCGTTCGAGCCGGGCTCGACGTCACCGAAGAATGGCGGAGTGCTGATGAAGTGGTACATCGGCTCGGCGGCGGCCCAGAACACGCCGCCGCCGGCCAGCAGCGTGCACATCACCATGGCGACCCACTTGAATCGTCCGTACTCCGGGGGCGCACTGCCGCCAAGCCGCACTCGGCCCCACGGTGAGACGGCGAGGGCAACCGCAATGACGAACGTGACCAGCAGGAGCAGCTGCCAGTAGAGACCGAACCACTGGGTCGCGAAAGCGAACCCGGCGTTGATCCACTGTCCGGTGAATTTTGGCGCGGCGACCGCGGCGATCACGAAGGCAGCGAGGATGCCCCCGCTGGCGCCGGTCACCGCCAGATCGGTTCGCTTCGCAGAACGAGCGTGTGCCATGACTTGTCCTTCATCGGGTGTCGAGTGGGGCACGGAAGGGAGGGGCGGCTCAGGCATTCGTGGCGCTCAGTACGTGGCGGTCGAATAGACGGCCTTGGTCTCGGTGAAGAAGTCGCGCGCCGCCGCCCCCTGCTCCTTCGGGCCCGGAGCGGAGGAGGCCTTCATCCCACCGAAGGGCACGTGCAGCTCCGAGCCGGTCGTCGACTGGTTGATGTTGATCAGCCCGGCATCGAGTTCCTCGGCGGCCCGACGGGCGAGCCGTTCGCTGCCGGTGAAGACTGCGGCTGACAGCCCGTATCGGGTGTCGTTGGCCAGCCGAAAGCCCTCGTCGACCGAGGCAAAGGGCAGGACGATCGACACCGGTCCGAACACCTCATCGCAGGCGAGCCCGATGGTCGGCTTGTCTGAGGCCAGCAGGGTGGGCCGCACGAAGTAGCCGCCCTCCGGCAGCGGTTGCTCCTGCGCCCCGCCGGTCAGCAGCTCGGCGCCCTCGGTGAGGGCGGCGGACACGGCGGTCAGGACCTCTTCCTTCGCCGACTTCGAGACAAGTGGGCCGACTTGCACGCCGTCGACCAGTCCGTCGCCAACGTGCAGAGCCTCCAGCGCAGGCACGAGCCGGTCGAGCAGCGCGTCGCGGATGTCGTCGTGCACGAGTACGCGCCGCGCGGCGGTGCACTTCTGCCCCGTCCCGCTGGCGATGCTCGTCACCAGCGCGGGCACGGTCAGGTCGAGGTCAGCGTCGGGCAGCACGACCGCGGGGTTGTGCCCACCCAGTTCCAGCTGCGCCTTCGCGCCGCGCGCGGCGGCCAGGGACCCGATGCGCCGTCCGACACCCTCGGAGCCGGTGAAGGTGACCGCGGCGA
>JALYMZ010000041.1 GCA_030773435.1 Actinomycetota bacterium
GTGATCGACGAGGGCCTGGCGACGACCGACGCGCTGCTGTTCGGCCGGCGCACGTGGCAGGTGATGGCTGCCGCCTGGCCCGGACGCGCCGGCGACCCGTTCGCCGACCGCATGAACAAGATCTCCAAGTACGTGGCGTCGCGGACGCTCACCGAGGACGACATGACCTGGTCCGGCTCCACCCTGCTGCCCGCCGCCGACGCCCTCGGCGGGGTGCGCGAGCTGCGCGCCCGGGACGGAAACGGGCTGCAGGTCATGGGCAGCGCGTCGCTCGCCAGGCAGCTGGTCGAGCACGACCTGGTCGACGAGTACCGGCTTATGATCGAGCCGATCCTGTTCGGCGGGGGCAAGCGAGTGTTCCCCGACGACGGCCGCGCTCGCCCGCTGGACCTGGTGTCGACCACGTCCGCAGGGACCGGTGTCCTGATCTGCTGCTACCGCCGGGCGGGCCGCTGACCGGTCCGCGAGGGTCACCCTTGCGGCGTCCAGTTGAGCACCGGTGTCCACTGCGCCGCAGAATGCCGTCGGGCCTGCGCGCCGTTTGTCCTCGGAGCGGGTGAGGGGAATCGAACCCCCACTGTCAGCTTGGGAAGCTGATGTTCTGCCATTGAACTACACCCGCGCGTCGCCCGGGCCTGACCGGAGAGCCTGACCGGAGCAGCCGACCAGCATACTACCGGGCGGCCGATCGCCGGGCCTGGCGCCGCGTTTGTCCACAGGTGGAGCGGGCATCTCCTCGGGTGGGACGGGGCCCCACCGTCGACTGCGAGGGAGAGCCGCCATGGACGGCACCACCATCCTCTGGATCGTCGTCGCCGTGATCGCCGCGCTGATCCTCATCGCCGTACTGGTCGCGCTGGCACGGAAGGGCCGGGAGCGGCAACAGATCAAGCGGCGCCAGCACGCGCAGGAGATCCGCCACGAGGCGGCTGAGCGTTCCTACACGGCCGAGAAGCACGAGGCGTCGGCGGCCGAGACGGACGCACGGGCGCGACAGATGCAGGCCGAGGCCGATGCCAAGGCCGCCGAGGCGCGGCGGCTGCAGGCGGCGGCCAAGGAGCGCGGGGAGACCGCGCGGGAGACGCGCACAGAGGTCAACAAGCGGTTGTCGCGCGCCGACAAGATCGACCCCGACGCGGAGGACGAGAAGAGGCGCCGCCGCAGATGACCCGTCGCGGCTGACCCGGGGCCGCCGCCCGGGGTCGGATAGGTTGCGGTCGTGCTGTTGTCTGACCGCGACATCCGCGCCGAGGTCGACGCCAAGCGGGTCGTGCTCGACCCGTTCCTGGACGACCTGGTGCAGCCGTCCAGCATCGACGTACGCCTCGACCGGTACTTCCGGGTGTTCGAGAACCACCGCTACCCGCACATCGATCCGGCCGCCGACCAGCCGGACCTGACGCGCGCCGTGGAGCCGGTCGCGGACGAGCCGTTCATCCTCCACCCCGGCGAGTTCGTGCTCGCTTCGACGTACGAAGTGGTCACGCTTCCCGACGACGTCGCCGCGCGGTTGGAGGGCAAGTCGTCGCTAGGCCGGCTGGGCCTGTTGACGCACTCGACGGCCGGCTTCATCGACCCCGGCTTCTCCGGCCACGTCACGTTGGAGCTGTCGAACGTGGCGACGCTGCCGATCAAGCTGTGGCCGGGCATGAAGATCGGGCAGCTGTGCTTCTTCCGGCTCAGCTCGCCGTCGGAGCATCCCTACGGATCCGCCCGGCACGGCTCCCGCTACCAGGGTCAGCGCGGGCCGACCCCGTCGCGGTCACACCTGCACTTCCACCGTACGGCGATTTGACCCGGCTCGGCCGGCTGGTTCGGCCGGCTGGCTCGGCGGGTCGGCCGCCCCGTCAGGCGCCGCTGCGACGGTCACCCGTCGAGGCGGTCGGCGACGCGGCGCAGTGCCCGGGCGACGTGCCGGCGGTGGCGGTGCGGTGTGGGCGGCGGTGGCGACGGCCGAGTGGCGAAGCCGCGGTCGCGCAGCGCACGGTCACGCAGCAGGGCCAGGTCCTCGGTGAAGTGCTCGGTCACGACCGCACCACCGTGATGTCGCCGCTGACCGTGTTCAGCTTGAGGTGCACGCGCTCCTCGCCGTCGGCCGGCGCGTCCGCGGACTCCAGGTCGCTCTCGATCCGGCCGGCGAGGGTGGTGACATCGAGCCACGCCGCGGTGCCGTCGGTGACGCCGACGTGGATGTCGCCGGAGGCGCCCTGCACCAGGACCCGACCTCGGCGTACGGCCGCGAGTCGCACGTCGCCGGAGCCGGTCTGGGCCTTGACGTCGTGACCGGCGTCGCCGAGTGAGATGTCGCCGCTCCCTGTCTGCAGGTGCACGCCGTCGTCGGCCGCGTCGACGTGGACGTCGCCGGAGCCGCTCTGCAGCTTCGCGGAGCCGCCGAGGCGGCCGATGCGGATGTCGCCGGAGCCGGTCTGCGCCTCCAGGTCGGCACCGACGTCGTCGATCACCACGTCGCCGCTGCCGGCGCGCACTCGGCTGGTGCCGTCGACGCGGTCGATGCGGACGTCGCCGGAGCCGGAGTCGACCCGGCTGGCGCCGAGGCTGCCGTGCACGCGCAGGTCGCCCGATCCGCTCCTGACCGCGAGTCGGCTGCCACGCGGCGCGGTGATCCGCAGCCGCAGCTCCGGGGTGCGGCCGAAGGCGCCGCCGTCCTTGGGCACCTGTACGACGACCTCGTCCCCCCGCTGCTCGATCAGCGTGGCCGCGATCAGCGCTCGGGTGTCGTCGTCGTCGCGGTGCCCCGTCAGCTCGACGGTGCTCTCGGCGACCTCGTCGGTGGCGACGATCGTGATGTCGCCGGCGCGGAACTCGATGTCGAGCTGCGGCGGCGTCGGGGTGGTGAAGCGGTGCATGCAGGACTCCTCTCTCATCGTCCCCAGCCGCGCACGTGCTGCCCCGGGCCTCGCCGGCCACGGCCGGGAGCGGAGCCGAACGGCATCGAGCTGAGGTCCACGTCGATGTTGATGGCGCGCTCGCGGGTGGCGGCGCGCACGGCGGCGATCAGCCACGAGTTCAGGGACTGGCCGTGGCGGGCGGCGGCCTCCTCCGCCCGCTGCTTGAGCCCCTCGGGGATGCGCAGGGTGATCCGGGCGAGCGGTCCGTCGGCCGTGTCCTCGACCTCGTCGAGGGCGGCGGCGCCCTCCGTGGCGTCGACTGACGCCGGGGTGACGTCAGGGGTGACGTCGGGTGGCGGCGTGACGACGAACTGCGGGTCGCGGCCGCGCAACCGCACCTCGACCGAGCCGCCGCGCAGGTCGGTGGTGATCTCCGCGGCGGCGTGGGACAGCGCCTCCAGCAAGGCCAGCCGCATCGCCGGATCGAGGGCGACCGCGAGCCGCTCCGCTGCCGCCACGACGGACTCGCCGCCGGTCGCCGCGCTGGCGCGGAGATCCTGCCGGAGGCTCTCGACGTACGGCGTGAGGTCCATGCGCACCACGATGACATCACAATGACGTCATGTCAACCGCAAAATGGTGTCTCGTGCGCGGGCCGGAGTCGCGGGGCACAGCTTCCGGGCAGCATCCACGCCCGTTGTTCGGCACCGGACCACCGAACCGTCGACGTCGGGACCCGGACCGGACCGGCGGCGAGCGACGTCGGTCCTAGAGCGAGTAGAGGCGGGACGCCACGCCTGGCGAGAACGCGACCACAACGCGGTGACACGTTCGGCCCCGGTTGGACCGGGCGAGGTGGGGCCTACCGTGTCATCCCGTGCGTCGCGTCGGCGGCGGGCGGTGCCGGAGCCGCCCCGTCGTCGCGCTTGACCGCCGCCAGCAGCAGTTGCGCCACGTCGAGCACCTCGACCTCCTCGCGCGCGGTGCCCTCGGACTGCCGCATGGTCAAGCCGTCGGAAAGCATGATCCGGCAGAACGGGCAGCCGGTCGCGATGTGCTCGGCTCCGGTGGCTACGGCCTCGTCAGTGCGGTTGAGGTTGATCCGCTGGCCGATGCGCTCCTCCATCCACATCCGAGCGCCGCCGGCGCCACAGCAGAAGGAGCGCCGCGAGTTGCGTGGCATCTCCGTGAACTCGGCGTCCGGGATGACCTCGAGGAGCTCCCGCGGCGGGCGGTAGACGTCGTTGTGCCGGCCGAGGTAGCACGGGTCGTGGTAGGTGATGGTGCGGCTGCGCGGCGTCCCGTCGGTTCCGCGGCCGTTGCCGATCACGTCGGGCGGCGCCACGGGCGTGAGCCGGCCCTCCCGGACCAGCCGGTTGAGCAGCTGGGTGTGGTGCACCACGTCGAGCTCGACGCTGTGCTCGCCGAGCTGGCCGTACTCGTTCTTCAGCGTGTTGAAGCAGTGCGCGCAGGTGGCGACGACCTTGGTCGCCTTGGCCTCTGCCAGTGTCTCGGCGTTCTGGACGGCCAGCTGCTGGAAGACGAACTCGTTGCCGGCCCGCCGGGCCGGGTCGCCGCTGCACGTCTCACCGTCGCCCAACACCGCGAAGTCGACCCCGGCGATGTGCAGCAGCTCCGCCACCGCGCGGATAGTCTTCTTCGCCCGGTCCTCGTAGGCGCCGGCGCAGCCGACCCAGAACAGCCACTCCACCTCGGTGAGGTCCTCGACGTCCACGCCGACCTGCTTGACGTCGAACGGCAGCCCCTTGGCCCACTCCATGCGGGCATTGGGCGACATGTTCCACGGGTTGCCCTTGTTCTCCAGGCCCTTGAACAGCTGGTTGAGCTCTGTGGGGAAGCTCGACTCCACCAGTACCTGGTAGCGCCGCATGTCGACGATGTGGTCGACGTGCTCGATGTCGACCGGGCACTGCTGTACACAGGCGCCGCAGGTGGTGCACGACCACAGCACGTCCGGGTCGATGACGCCGTACGCGTCCTCGTCCGCGACCAGCGGCCGGTCGACGGGCCGGGCCTTGAGGTCGCCTGGCACGGAGGCGGTGCCGTCGATGCCGGGCGCATTCTGGCCGCCGTCGAGCAGGTACGGCGCCTTGGTGTAGGCGTGGTCGCGCAGCGCGGTGATCACCAGTTTGGGGTTCAGCGGCTTGTCAGTGTTCCACGCCGGGCACTGGCTCTGGCAGCGGCCGCACTCGGTGCACGTGGTGAAGTCGAGCAGGCCCTTCCAGGTGAAGTCCTCGACCTTGCCGACGCCGAACGCGGTGTCCTCGTCGAGCTCGTCGACGTTCTCGAAGTCGATCGGCTTGCCGCCGGCCATCATGGGCTGCAGCGCGCCCAGCGCCGTACCGCCGTCGGACTCGCGCTTGAACCAGATGTTGGGGAAGGCGGTGAACCGGTGCCAGGCCACGCCCATCGTGACGTTGAGCGCGATCGTGATCATCCAGGTGAACGAGATGACGATCTTGAGCATCGCCACCAGGTGGATGAGGTTGGCCAGGGTCGCATCGCTGAGGCCGGAGAACGCCTCGCCGATGAAGAAGGTGAGCGGGAAGTGGAGGATGTCGCCGTCGGTGAGGGCGTACTCGAAGCCGCGCAGCGCGAGGATGCACAGCCCGATGCCGACGATGACGGCCTCGACGAAGTAGCCCTGCCACATCGTCGACTTGAAGAACCTGCTGTAGCGGCCGCGGACGCCGGGACGCTGCCGCAGCCGGATCCCGATCAGCACCGCGATCGACAGCAGCATCAGCCAGGTGATCCCCTCGGTCACCCACTGCCAGGGCGCCCAGTGCCCGACGACCGGGAGTGCGTAGTCGGCGTCGAAGAGCTGGCCGAACGCGTTGAGCAGGGTGAAGAACAGGAACCCGAACCCGATGAAGACGAACCAGTGCACGACGCCGACGTGGCTCCACTGCAGCATCCGGGTGTGGCCGAGCGTCTCCTTGGCGAGGTTCGCCCAGCGGCGGCCGGGGTGGTCGGTGCGGCCGACCGCTGGCTGGCCGAGCCGGACGACGGCGACCATCCGGACGACGGCCTGGCCGAACAGCGCCACCGCCACGAGCGTGATGGCGAGCGAGACCACGATGGCGAAGATCTGCATCGGGTCCGAGCCTACGCACCGCGGGTGCCGCAGCCGCAGACGGCGTGTCAGGTCGGCGGCCGCGATAACCGGTCGACGGTTGGCTGACAGGTCGCGGGTGATGGCGGGCGGGTGGCGGCGGCGCCCGGCCGTGGAGTGCAATGAGGGCATGACCCCACCCGCGATCACGGTCGGCACCGACCCGCTCTCCGCCGACGACGTCGTCGCGGTCGCTCGGTACGGCGCCGCGGTCGAGCTGTCCGACGACGCGGTCGCCGCCATCGCCAAGGCCCGCGACGCGGTCGAGGCGCTCGCGGCGGCACCGACCCCGACGTACGGGGTCTCGACCGGCTTCGGTGCGCTGGCCACCCGGCACATCCCCGGCGAGCTGCGCGCCCAGCTGCAGCGGTCCCTCATCCGCTCCCACGCCGCCGGATCGGGTCCGGAGGTCGAGCGGGAGGTGGTGCGCGCGCTGATGCTGCTGCGGCTGTCGACGCTGGCCACCGGGCACACCGGCATCCGGGTGGAGACCGCGCAGGCGATCGCGGCGCTGCTGCGCCACGGGGTCACGCCGGTCGTCCCCGAGCACGGCAGCCTGGGCTGCTCCGGCGACCTGGCGCCGCTGGCGCACTGCGCGCTGGCGCTGACGGGCGAGGGGGAGGTGCGCGACGCAGCAGGCGTACGACGTCCCGCGGCCGCGGTGCTCGACGAGATCGGCGTGACCCCGGTCGAGCTGGCGGCCAAGGAGGGGTTGGCGCTGATCAACGGCACCGACGGCATGCTCGGCATGCTGGTGCTCGCCCTGGCCGACCTCACGGCGCTGCTGCGGGTCGCCGACGTGGCCGCGGCGATGAGCGTGGAGGCGCTGTTGGGCACCGACCGCGTCTTCACCGCAGAGCTGCAGGCGCTGCGTCCGCACCCGGGACAGGCGGTGGCGGCGGCCAACATGCGGCGGATCCTCGCCGGCTCGGCGATCATGGACAGCCACCGCGGACCCGACTGCACCCGGGTGCAGGACGCCTACTCGCTGCGCTGCGCCCCGCAGGTGCACGGCGCGGCCCGCGACACCGTGGCGCACGCCCGGGCGGTCGCCGACCGGGAGCTGGCGGCGGCGATCGACAACCCCGTGGTGCTGCCCGACGGGCGGGTGGAGTCCAACGGCAACTTCCACGGTGCGCCGGTGGGCTACCCCCTGGATTTCCTCGCGATTGCGGTCGCCGATGTGGCCAGCATGGCGGAGCGGCGCACCGACCGGTTCCTGGACGTCGCCCGCAACAACGGGTTGCCGGCGTTCCTCGCCGACGACCCCGGGGTCGACTCCGGCCACATGATCGCGCAGTACACCGCGGCCGGAATCGTGTCCGACCTCAAGCGGCTGGCGGTCCCCGCCAGCGTCGACTCGATCCCGTCCAGCGCGATGCAGGAGGACCACGTGTCGATGGGCTGGTCGGCCGGGCGCAAGCTGCGCCGCGCCGTCGACGGTCTCGCCCAGGTGCTGGCGATCGAGCTGCTCACGGCTGCACGGGCGCTGGAGCTGCG
>JALYMZ010000042.1 GCA_030773435.1 Actinomycetota bacterium
GGTGCGCGACCTCCAGCCCGAGCGCGGCCAGCACCGGCAGCACCAGCTGCTCCACGCCGCCGACCGGCCCGAGCAGCACCAGGCCGCTGCTGGCAAGGGTTCCCGCGCTGATCGCCAGCCCCAGCACGACGCCGCCACGGGCCAGGCCGCTCTCGATGTCGGCATCCGGGTCGGCCCCCTGGGTGGTGTCGACGTACCAGGCCTCCAGTGGGCCGCTCTCCAGTGCGCGGTAGACACCCTGCAGCGCGAAGACGACGACCAGCAGCCCCAGGCTGTCCGCGGCTGCGAGCAGGGCCAGCGAAGCAAGCTGGAACGCCGTGGCCAGCAGCAGCACCGGCCGCCTGCCGATCGCGTCGGACAGCGCGCCGGTGGGCAGTTCCAGCAGCAGCACCATGACGCCCTGGGCGGCGGTTACCAGCCCGATCTGGCCGAGCGAGAGGCCGCGGTCCAGCAGCAGCAGCACCAGCACCGGGATGAGCAGCCCGGTGGGGAACCAACGCAGCCCTCGCAGCAGCAGGAACCGCCGCCGCGCCGAGTCGGCGGTCACGGCGCCGCACCGCACCGGCCGCCGCTCACAGGGCCGGCGCAGGCATCGGGAACGTCGCCAGGATCACGACGCAACGCTGCGCGCCGGGCGCGTCGGCCACCCCCTGCGCCCGGTGCCGCTCGACCACGGCGTGCAGGTCGGCGTTGAGCGCGCGCAGCCCGTCCGGCGTGAGGTGGAACTCCAGGTCGGACTGGTCGGCGGCGTCGCGCCACTCCGGCGGCCAGTCCCGGCGGGTCTCGACCCAGTCGTGCAGCCAGCGGCTGGTCAGCCGGACGTGGTGGCCCAGCAGCCAGTCGGCGGCCGCCCGGTCGTCGGGGTCGGCGTCGAAGTTCCGCTCCGACCACGAGGTGACGTCGTGCGCCGCGCGCCAACAGCGCTCCCGGCCGGTGCTGCGGGCGCGGTCCTCCTCGATCAGCCCCACCGCGCCGAGCCGGCGCAGGTGGTAGCTGGTAGCGCCGGTGTTGGTCTGCAGGCGCCGCGCCAGCCCGGTCGCGGTGGCCGGCCCGTAGGCGCGCAACGCCGACAGCAGTCGGGCGCGCAGTGGGTGGGCGAGGGCGCGGAGCTGGGCGGAGTCCAGTGTCACCCGCCGTTGCGTCGACCCAGGCATGTGTGCAAAATATCTTTGCATGATCTTTGTGTAAAGGTGGTGGCGTCGCCGAGGGGACTGCGGTGTCCACCTGGTGGGGGGCTCGAGTCGCCGTATCCCGCGCCCGCGCCCCCTGACCACCGCGGCCGCCGGGCCGACGCCGAGTACCGGCGCACCGCCGCACGCCGCGCACGGTGGACAATGGGCGCCGTGGGGCTCTATCGGGACGAGGCCGTCGTCCTGCGCACCCAGAAGCTGGGCGAGGCCGACCGCATCGTCACGCTGCTCACCCGCGGCCACGGCCGGGTGCGTGCCGTCGCCAAGGGCGTGCGCCGCACGACGTCGCGCTTCGGGGCCCGCCTCGAGCCGTTCATGTACGTCGACCTGCTGCTGGCCGAGGGCCGCTCGCTCGACGTGGTCACGCAGGCGGAGACCATCGCGCCGTACGGGGAGCGCATCTGCCACGACTACGCCCGCTACACCAGCGGCACGGTGATGCTGGAGACCGCCGAGCGCATCGTCACCGAGGAGCACGAGCCGTCCCTGCAGCAGTACCTGCTGCTGGTCGCTGCGCTGCGCGCGCTGGCTTCCGGCGAGCGTGACCCGGGCCTGGTGCTCGACTCCTTCCTGCTGCGCTCCCTGGCGGTCGCCGGCTACGCCGCGTCGTTCGACGCGTGCGCCCGCTGCGGCGAGCCTGGCCCGCACCGCAGCTTCAGCCCGGCCGCCGGCGGGATGCTGTGCGCGCGCTGCCGGGTGCCGGGCACCGCGACACCGGCGCCTCCGACGGTCGAGCTGCTGGCCGCGCTGCTCGCAGGTGAGTGGGTGGTGGCCGAGGCCACCGACGCCCGCCACCGCCGGGAGGCCAGCGGCCTGGTGGCGGCGTACCTGCAGTGGCACCTCGAGCGCGGGTTGCGCTCGCTGTCTCACGTCGACCGCTGAGGCTCCGGCGGCTCGTCACTGCTCCGCGTGGCCGTGTCGATGGCGGCGTTGAACCGTTCCAGCAGCCGGGCGAAGTCGGTCAGGTCGGCATCGGTCCAGTCGTCCAGCAGCCGCATCAGCGCCTCCCGGCGATGCTGACGGGTTACCTGCGCGGCGTGCCGACCGGCGGAGGTGAGGTCGAGCAGGCTGGCTCGCCGGTCCCCGGGGTCGGCGGTGCGCGCCGCAAGGCCGGCGCGCTCCAGCGCCTGCACCTGCCGGGTGATGGTCGACGGGTCGAGGCCGAACGCCGTGGCGATGGCCCCGAGCCGCTGCGGACCCTCGTCGTCGAGCCGGCACAGGATCGCGTACGCCGAGCGCTCGAGGTCGACGCCGTGCTGCACCCCCATCACGTGCACGCGCTGTGACCGCCGGAACAGCATCGTCAGCTGCTGCTCGATACGCCGCTGTGGTGCCGCCATCCGCGCTCCAGACCGGAGAGACCGTGCCCTGCCACGATAGATGGAGCCGGTTCCGGTCACCGCGACGTTGCAGCCGGTGGGACACTGTGGTCTTCGCCGGCTCCGGCCAGACTCCGAGGATTCGCGTGCGCCGTCGTCCCCCCCGTCTCCCCGGTGCGGTCAGGCCACCGTCGCCGCACCCCTCGGGGGCGCGCCCCCCGGAGCTGCCGGCGGAGCTCGTGCCGCGGCACGTCGCGATCGTCATGGACGGCAACGGCCGGTGGGCCGACCAGCGGGGCCTGGACCGCGCCGATGGCCACGAGCGCGGGGAGGCGGCGCTGTTCGACGTGGTCGAGGGTGCCATCGAGATCGGCGTGCGGCACCTGTCGGCGTACGCCTTCTCCACCGAGAACTGGAAGCGGACACCGGACGAGGTGCGCTTCCTCATGGGGTTCAACCGGGACGTGATCCGGCGTCGTCGTGAGCAGATGCAGGAGCTCGGGGTACGGGTGCGCTGGGCGGGTCGGCGGCCGCGGTTGTGGGCCAGCGTGGTGCGCGAGCTCGAGGCCGCAGAGGCGCTCACCCGTGGCAACGACGTGCTGACGTTGACGATGTGTGTGAACTACGGCGGTCGTGCCGAGATCGCCGACGCCGCCCGGGCGCTCGCCGTCGACGTCGCGGCGGGGCGGGTGCGGGCCGAGCGTGTCGACCAGCGGTCGTTCGCTCGCTACCTGGACGAGCCGGACCTGCCCGACGTCGACCTGTTCTGGCGTACGTCGGGCGAGCAGCGCATCTCCAACTTCCTGCTCTGGCAGTCGGCGTACGCCGAGCTGGTCTTCACCGACGTGCTGTGGCCCGACGTCGACCGGCGCGACCTGTGGCACGCGATCGACACCTACGCCCGCCGGGACCGTCGCTACGGCGGCCGCTGACCACGGACACGGACGAGTTGTCAGCCAACCGTCGACCGGTTATGGCGGCCGCCGACCTGACACGTGTGGGACGGTGCGGTCGGCCCGACCCGCGGAGCCGACGGGTCACAGGCAGTCGCCGCAGGTGCCGAAGACCTCCAGGGTGTGGCTGACGTCGGCGAAGCCGTGCTCGGCGGCGACCTTGTCGGCCCACCGCTCGACCGTCGGCCCGGCGACCTCAACGGTGCGGCCGCAGTTCCGGCACACCAGGTGGTGGTGGTGCCCGGCGCTGCACCGTCGGTACAGCGCCTCCCCGTCGGTGTGGCGCAGCACGTCGACCTCACCGGCGTCGGCCAACGCCTGCAGCGTCCGGTATACGGTGGTGAGTCCGACCGGCTCCCCGCGCCGCTTGAGCAGATCGTGGATCTCCTGGGCGCTGCGGAAGTCCTCGACGGTGTCCAGCGCCGCCGACACCGCACGACGCTGCCGCGTGGGGCGGCGGGTCTCAGTGCTCGTCATAGTGGTCTCCGTGGACGGCGTGGCGGTGCCCGTCGTGCACGTAGTCGACGTGGTCACCGTGGGGTACGGCGCGGTGGCCGCACTCGTCCCCGTGCTCGTGCAGGTGTGACTCGGCGGTGTGGTGGTGGGGGAGTACGTCGTCCTCCGCCACGTCCTCCTCGAACGGCGCCGTGACGCGTTGGCGGTGTCGCAGCGCAGCACCGACCGGCCACGCGGCGACGAAGCCGAGCAGGGCGAGCACCACGATGGTGGCTCCCGGGGCGACCTTGTCGACGTAGAACGACGTGGTGAGGCCGGCGAGCGCCGCCACGGTGCCGAGCAGCATCGACGTGAGCAGCGTCGTACGGAACCCCTTGGCCAGCTGCTGCGCCGTCGCCACCGGCACCACCATGAGTGCGCTGACCAGTAGCAGGCCGACCGTGCGCATCGCGACCGTGACGGTCACCGCGGTCATCACCGACAAGGCGACTGTGTACAAGTGCACGTTCAGCCCCTGTACGCGGGCGAAGTCCTCGTCCTGGCAGACCGCGAACAGCTGTGGCGCCAGCCCGACCGCCACGGCGATCACCAGCAGGCCGAGCACCACCACGGCCACCACGTCGTACTCGGACACCGTGGTGATCGAGCCGAAGAGGTAGCCCTGCAGCTGCGCTGCGCTGCTTCCGGCGAGCCCCGTGACCAGCACGCCACCGGCGATGCCGCCATAGAACAGCAGCGCCAGTGCGACGTCGGCGCTGGTCCGCCCACGGGCGCGGATGACCTCCAGCACGACCGCACCCAGGATCGCCACGACGATGGCGGTCACCGTGGGGGCTGCGCCCGTGAGCAGGCCGAGAGCGACACCGGTGACGGCGACGTGTCCGATCCCGTCACCCATCAGCGCGAGGCGGCGCTGCACCAGGTACGTGCCGACCGCGGGCGCCGCCAGGCCGGTGATGAAGGCGGCCAGCAGCGCCCGCTGCATGAATTCGTAGTCGAGGATGTTCACAGCGCCCACCAGTCGTCGAGCGGTGCGTGGCCGGCGGTGGCTTCGGGGTGGGCGTGGTCGTGGAACGCGCGCGGCTCCGCGGTCGCCCGCGGCGGTCCGTCGTACGCGATCCGGCCGTCGCGGATCACGACGGCGCGGTGGATCAACGGCGCGAGCGGTCCCAGCT
>JALYMZ010000043.1 GCA_030773435.1 Actinomycetota bacterium
GGGAGGCACAGGCCGCGGCGCGTGCCGCGGCCGGTGCCCGGGCCCGTCCGACCAGCCGCCGCCGTCCCGACCGGAGCGACCGACCCCGGACCGGTGAGACGGTCGACGCGGACACAGTGGGCGCCACCGCAGGACAGGAGGGCTGAGTTCCGATGCTGATTCCCCGGCGGGTCAAGCACCGCAAGCAGCACCACCCGACACGTCGTGGTGTCGCCAAGGGAGGCACCACCCTGGCCTTCGGCGACTTCGGCATTCAGGCGGTCGAGGGCCACTACGTGACGAACCGGCAGATCGAGTCGGCGCGTATCGCGATGACCCGCCACATCAAGCGTGGCGGCAAGGTCTGGATCAACATCTATCCCGATCGGCCGCTGACGAAGAAGCCGGCGGAGACCCGGATGGGCTCCGGGAAGGGCTCGCCGGAGTGGTGGATCGCCAACGTCAAGCCGGGCCGAGTGATGTTCGAGCTGTCCGGCGTCCCGGAGCCGGTGGCCCGCGAGGCGATGCGCCGCGCGATCCACAAGCTGCCGATGAAGTGCCGGTTCGTCAGCCGCGAGGCGGGTGACTTCTGATGGGTGGCGTCACCACCGCGGCCGACCTGCGCGACCTCAGCGACGCCCAGCTCGCGACCAGGCTGAGTGAGGCCAAGGAGGAGCTGTTCAACCTGCGGTTCCAGGCCGCGACGGGCCAGCTGGAGAGTCACGGCCGGCTGCGCACGGTCCGCCGCGACATCGCCCGCATCTACACGGTGCTGCGCGAGCGTGAGCTCGGCATCACCGACCGGGTCTCCGCTGGCGCTGGTGAGTCCGGCGAGGGCGCCGCATGACCGAGAGCACGAGCGACACGAAAGGCAGGACCGTGGACTCGACCGCCGACCGCACCCGGCGCAAGACCCGCGAGGGTCTGGTCGTCAGCGACAAGATGGACAAGACCGTCGTCGTGTCCGTGGAGGACCGCGTCAAGCACGCGCTCTACGGCAAGGTGCTGCGGCGCACCAGCAAGCTGAAGGCGCACGACGAGCAGAACCAGTGCGGTGTCGGGGACCGCGTCTCGATCATGGAGACGCGGCCACTGTCGGCCACCAAGCGCTGGCGAGTCGTCGAGGTGCTCGAGAAGGCCAAGTAGCGGAGACTTTGTCATGATCCAGCAGGAGTCGCGACTGAAGGTCGCCGACAACACGGGCGCCAAGCAGATCTTGTGCATCCGCGTTCTCGGTGGCTCCGGCCGGCGCTACGCCGGCGTCGGTGACGTCATCGTCGCCACCGTCAAGGACGCCATCCCCGGTGCGAACGTCAAGAAGGGCGACGTCGTCAAGGCCGTCGTGGTGCGCACGGCCAAGGAGCGCCGCCGCCCCGACGGGTCCTACATCCGCTTCGACGAGAACGCCGCAGTGATCCTGCGCACCGACGGCGAGCCTCGTGGTACCCGCATCTTCGGCCCCGTGGGTCGTGAGCTGCGCGAGAAGAGGTTCATGAAGATCATCTCGCTCGCTCCGGAGGTGCTGTGATGGCAGTCCGCCTCAGCATCCGCAAGGGCGACGTCGTCCGGGTCGTCGCCGGCAAGGACAAGGGCGCGGTGGGCAAGGTCATCGCCGTGCTGCCGGACAAGGACCGTGTCATCGTCGAGGGGGTCAACCGGATCAAGCGGCACACCAAGCTCGTGCAGCAGGGTGGTCGGGGCGGTACCACCGGCGGGATCGTCACTCAGGAGGCGCCGATCCACGTGTCCAACGTCATGCTGCTGGTCGAGGTCGACGGCAAGCGGGTCCCGACCCGGGTCGGCTTCCGCCGCGACGAGGTGACGAAGCGCCGGCCCGACGGGTCGACGTACACCGCGCACCGCAGCGTGCGGGTGGCCAAGCGCACCGGTGAGGAGATCTGACATGTCCACCGCCACCGCCGAGACGACCGCAGCTCCGCGGGTGGTGCCGCGCTTCAAGGCCCGGTACCGCGAGGAGATCGTGCCGGCACTGCGCCGGGAGTTCGGCTACCCCAACGTCATGCAGGTGCCGGGGCTCACCAAGATCGTCGTGAACATGGGTGTCGGTGAGGCCGCGCGCGACTCCAAGGCGATCGAGGGTGCGATCCGTGACCTCAGTGCCATCACCGGGCAGAAGCCGTCGGTGACTCGGGCCCGCAAGTCGATCGCGCAGTTCAAGCTGCGCGAGGGCATGCCGATCGGCGCCCACGTCACCTTGCGGAGTGATCGGATGTGGGAGTTCCTGGACCGGCTGCTGACCCTGGCCCTGCCGCGCATCCGCGACTTCCGGGGCCTGTCCCCGCGCCAGTTCGACGGCCGCGGGAACTACACCTTCGGCCTGACCGAGCAGGTCATGTTCCACGAGGTCAACCCCGACCGGGTGGACCGTCAACGCGGCATGGACATCACGGTCGTCACCTCGGCCACCAACGACGACGAGGGCCGAGCGCTGCTGCGGCACCTCGGTTTCCCGTTCAAGGAGCTCTGAGCCAATGGCGAAGACGGCACTGGTCGTCAAGGCCGGCCGCAAGCCGAAGTTCCAGGTCCGCGGCTACACCCGCTGTCAGCGTTGCGGACGCCCGCGAGCGGTCTACCGCAAGTTCGGCCTCTGCCGGGTGTGCCTGCGTGAGATGGCACACCGCGGCGAGCTGCCCGGCATCACCAAGAGCAGCTGGTGACCGGCCACCGACCCGACACCACCACCCCCGCTGATCGCCGCAGGTCCGTCGGCTCCGAGGCCCGACGCGAAACCCCGGCGGGAATGAGGCACCGGCCATGACCATGACCGACCCGATCGCAGACATGCTGACGCGTCTGCGCAACGCCAACCAGGCGTACCACGACGACGTCTCGATGCCGTACAGCCGACTGAAGGTCGGCGTCGCGGAGATCCTGCAGCAGGAGGGCTACATCGCCTCCTGGAAGGTACAGGAGCCGGCCGAGGGCGCCGTCGGGAAGACCCTGGTGCTGACGCTGAAGTACGGCCCGAGCCGCGAACGCTCGATCGCCGGCGTCCGTCGGATCAGCAAGCCCGGCCTGCGCGTCTACGCGAAGGCGACGAGCTTGCCGAACGTCCTCGGCGGGCTCGGCGTGGCGATCATCTCGACCAGCAGCGGTCTGCTGACCGACCGACAGGCCAAGCAGAAGGGCGTGGGCGGGGAAGTCCTCGCCTACGTCTGGTGAGTCAGGACCCGAAGGAGACGCTCAGATGTCACGTATCGGCAAGGTACCCATCCCAGTTCCGTCCGGCGTGGACGTCGCCATCGACGGCAGCACGGTCACCATCACGGGGCCGAAGGGGACCTTGACCCACACCGTCCCCCGCCGCATCTCCATCGGCCGGGGCGACGACGGCACGCTGCAAGTGATCCGTCCCGACGACCACCGGGACAGCAAGGCGCTGCACGGGCTGTCGCGGACACTGCTCGCCAACATGGTGACCGGCGTCACCGCCGGCTTCGAGAAGCGGCTCGAGATCGTCGGCGTCGGCTATCGCGTGGTGTCGAAGGGCCCCTCCTCGCTTGAGTTCTCCCTCGGCTACTCGCATCCTGTTCCGTTCGACGCGCCCGACGGTGTGACGTTCACCGTCGACGGGCCGACCCGGCTCGCCGTCCAGGGCATCGACAAGCAGCAGGTGGGTGAGGTGGCCGCCAACATCCGTAAGCTGCGCCGGCCCGAGCCCTACAAGGGCAAGGGCATCCGGTACGCCGGCGAGCAGGTCCGGCGCAAGGTCGGGAAGGCAGGTAAGTGACGGATGGCCATCGGACTGAGAGCCGGCAAGCACACGTCCGCCCGCGTCAAGTCGCGGCTGCGCCGACAGGTTCGGACCCGCAAGAAGGTCGCAGGCACCGGCCAGCGCCCGCGGCTGGTGGTGACGCGCTCCAGCCGGCACGTGCTCGTCCAGGTGGTCGACGACCTGCAGGGCCGCACCCTCGCCGCGGCGAGCACCATGGAGCCGGACCTGCGCGCTCTGGAGGGCGACAAGACCGCAAAGGCGCAGAAGGTCGGCGAGGTGGTCGCTGAGCGCGCTCGCGCCGCCGGAGTCGGCAGCGTGGTCTTCGACCGCGGCGGCCACAAGTACCACGGGCGGGTCGCCGCCTTGGCCGACGGCGCCCGCAGCGGTGGCCTCGAGTTCTGATACGCACGGGGGCTTCGCGCCCGTGTACCCCAGATCCGGCAGAGGAAGAGGTAGTGCAGATGAACGGACCCCAGCGCCGTGCTGGTGGTGCCGGCGGCGAGCGTCGCGGTCGCGACGACCGGCGGAGCGGTACCACGGACAAGACCGCCTACATCGAGCGGGTGGTGACGATCAACCGCGTCGCCAAGGTCGTCAAGGGTGGTCGGCGGTTCAGCTTCACCGCGCTCGTCGTCGTCGGTGACGGGGACGGGACGGTCGGTGTGGGCTACGGCAAGGCCAAGGAGGTGCCTGCGGCCATCGCCAAGGGTGTCGAGGAGGCCAAGAAGCAGTTCTTCCGGGTGCCCCGCGTGCAGGGCACCATCCCGCACCCGGTGCAGGGCGAGAAGGCCGCGGGTGTGGTACTGCTGCGCCCGGCCGCCCCCGGTACCGGTGTGATCGCGGGCGGCCCGGTGCGCGCGGTGCTGGAATGCGCCGGGATCCACGACGTCCTGAGCAAGTCGCTCGGCTCGTCGAACGCGATCAACATCGTGCACGCCACCGTTGCCGCGCTGCGGTCGCTGGAGGAGCCGGACGCGGTGGCGAAGCGGCGGGGGCTCGCGGTGGAGGACGTCGCCCCGGCCGCGCTGCTCAAGGCCCGTGCAGAGGCGAGCGCGTGATGGCCCGGCTGAAGGTCCGACAGACCAGGTCCAGCATCGGACGTCAGCGGGCCCAGCGCGAGACGTTGCGCAGCCTCGGCCTCAAGCGCATCGGTGACGTCGTGGTGAAAGAGGACCGTGCCGAGATCCGCGGCATGCTGGCGGCGGTCGGCCACCTGGTCGCCGTCGAGGAGGTCGACTGACATGACGTTGAAGATTCACCATCTGCGTCCCGCTCCCGGCGCGAGGACCGCCAAGACTCGGGTCGGCCGCGGCGAGGGCGGCAAGGGCAAGACCGCCGGGCGTGGCACCAAGGGGACCCGTGCCCGCGGCGGGGTCTCGCCCGCGTTCGAGGGCGGGCAGATGCCGCTGCACATGCGGCTGCCCAAGCTCAAGGGGTTCACCAACCGGTTCCGGGTCGAGTACGAGGTCGTCAACCTCGACCGGCTCGGCCGGCTGTACCCCGAGGGTGGGCAGGTGACGGCCGCCGACCTCGTCGCGAAGGGCGCCGTCCGCGCCGCCCGTCCGGTCAAGGTCCTCGGCTCCGGCGAGGTGAAGGTGCCGCTGCAGGTGACGGCCCACGCGTTCTCGCGCAGCGCCAAGGACAAGATCGAGGCGGCCGGCGGCACCGCGACGGAGCTCTGAACACCGCTCCGGCGTCCGTTCGGAGCAACGGGACGCGGACTGTTATTGTCCGATGGTCCAGGTGCCGCGCGGATGGCACGACCCCAGCAGATGATCTCCAGGCCTGGAACCACGGGCCGACGGCGGGAGGACACCGGTGCTAGGCGCCTTCGTCAACGCGTTCCGGACACCGGACCTACGGCGCAAGCTGCTGTTCGTCCTGGGCATCATCGCGCTGTTCCGGCTCGGGTCGGTGCTGCCCTCGCCTGGCGTCCACGTCGCCAACGTCCGCGAGTGCCTGGCCACCGTGGAGCAGCAGGGGGTCCTCGGGCTGCTCAACCTGTTCTCCGGCGGTGCGCTGCTGCAGCTGGCGGTGTTCGCGCTCGGCATCATGCCGTACATCACCGCGAGCATCATCATGCAGCTGCTCACCGTGGTGATCCCTCGGCTGGAGTCGCTGAAGAAGGAGGGCCAGTCCGGTCAGAGCAAGATCACCCAGTACACCCGCTACCTGACCATCGGCCTGGCGTTGCTGCAGGCGACCAGCTTCGTGGCGCTGGCGCGGTCCGGCCAGCTGTTCGGCGGCAACTGCCCGCTGCCGCTGCTGCGTGACCAGAGCGTCTTCACCGCCGCACTGATGGTCCTGGTGCTCACCGCGGGGACTGGTGTGGTGATGTGGTTCGGCGAGCTGATCACCGAGCGTGGCGTGGGCAACGGCATGTCGGTGCTGATCTTCACCCAGGTCATCGCGACGTTCCCGTCGGGCGTGCAGGCGGTCTTCGACTCCCGAGGGCTGCCCACCACGCTCGTCGTGGTGGTGGTGGGACTGGCCGTCATCGCGGGGGTCATCTTCGTCGAGCAGGCCCAGCGCCGGATCCCGGTGCAGTACGCCCGGCGGATGGTGGGTCGGAAGATGTTCGGTGGTTCCTCGACGTACATCCCGCTCAAGGTCAACCAGGCCGGCATCATCCCGGTGATCTTCGCCTCGAGCATGCTCTACTTGCCCGCACTCGCCACCCAGTTCAATCCCAACGCGGACTGGTCGGCCTTCCTGCAGGAGTACTTCGTCACCCAGGACCATGCGCTGTACATGCTGGTGTACTTCATGCTGATCATCTTCTTCACCTACTTCTACGTCTCGATCACCTTCAACCCCCAGGAGGTGGCCGACAACATGAAGAAGTACGGCGGGTTCATTCCCGGGATCCGGGCCGGCCGGCCGACCGAGGAGTACCTCGGCTACGTGCTGTCGCGCATCACCTTGCCCGGGGCGATCTACCTCGGCCTGATCTCACTGGTCCCGCTGATCGCACTAGGCACGGTCGGTGCCAACCAGAACTTCCCGTTCGGTGGCACGTCGATCCTCATCATGGTGGGGGTCGGGCTGGAGACGGTGAAGCAGATCGAGAGCCAGTTGCAGCAGCGTAACTACGAGGGGTTCCTGCGCTGATGCGTGTCGTTCTCGTCGGTCCACCCGGAGCCGGCAAGGGCACCCAGGCCAAGTTCATCGGCAAGTACTTCGGCATCCCGCAGATCTCCACCGGCGAGATCTTCCGCGCCAACGTGGCGGCCCAGACCCCGCTCGGCGTGGAGGCGAAGAAGTTCATGGACGCCGGCGACCTCGTGCCCGACGAGGTCACCATCGCCATGGTGCGCGGCCGGCTGTGCGAAGACGACGCCGCCGTCGGGTTCCTCCTCGACGGGTTCCCCCGCACGGTCGCCCAGGCCCAGGCGCTGACCGGGCTACTGGGCGAGCTGGGCGCCCCACTGGACGCCGTGCTCGAGCTGCAGGTCGACGACGAGGAGGTGGTACGCCGGCTGTCGGGCCGGCGCACATGCCGCTCCTGCGGCCATGTCTGGCACGTGCAGTTCGACGCGCCGGCGGAGGACGGAGTGTGCGACAGCTGCGGTGGGCGGCTGTTCCAGCGCGACGACGACCAGCCGGAGACGATCCGGCGCCGGCTCGAGGTCTACGGCGAGCAGACCGCGCCGCTGGTGGGCCACTACGGGGAGGCGGGCATCCTGGTCGGCATCGACGCCTCCGGCCCGGTGGACCAGGTGACCGCGCGGGCGATCCGGGCCCTTCAGTCCTTGCACCGCTCCCATCCCACGTCGGCAGCCGGTTGACCGTGGGCTGGCCCGCCGTGTTCCGCGACCGCGGCATCGAGCTCAAGACGCCCGAGCAGGTGGCCGTAATGCGCCAGGCCGGCCTCGTGGTGGGTCGCACGCTGCAGCTGCTGCGCACCACGGTTCGCCCCGGGACCACGACCGCTCAGCTGGACGCGCTCGCCGAGCAGCACATCCGCGACAGCGGGGCCACGCCGTCGTTCCTGGGCTACCACGGCTTTCCAGCCACCATCTGCACGTCGGTCAACGAGCAGGTGGTGCACGGGATCCCCGGCCCCACGGCGCTGCGGGACGGCGACGTGGTGTCGATCGACTGCGGAGCCATCGTCGACGGTTGGCACGGCGACGCCGCGATCACCGTCGCGGTCGGCGACGTACCGCCGGCGACGCGCCGGCTGCTGGAGGTGTGCGAAGAGGCGATGTGGCGGGGTCTGGCCGCCGCGCGGCTCGGGGGTCGGGTCACCGACATCTCCGCGGCGGTAGAGCGGTACACCCGCAGCCAGGGCGGCTACGGCATCGTGGAGGACTACGTCGGGCACGGGATCGGCTCGGCGATGCATCAGCCCCCCAGCGTGCCGAACTACGGACGTGCCGGCCGCGGACCCCGGCTTGTCGCCGGGCTGGCGCTCGCGGTGGAGCCGATGCTCACCCTCGGCTCCAAACACACCACGGTGCTCGCCGACGGGTGGACGGTCGTCACCGTCGACGGGTCATGGTCCGCGCACTTCGAGCACACCTTCACGCTGACCGACCGCGGCACGTGGGTCCTCACCGCTCTCGACGGCGGCGCCACCGAGATGTCCGCGCTGGGCGTACCCTGTGCCGAGCCGGTGCACTGACC
>JALYMZ010000044.1 GCA_030773435.1 Actinomycetota bacterium
CGTCGTACCCGCTCGGCCAGATCCTCCAGCCCGCGCTGGCCCGCCAGGCCGCGGCGCATCAGGTCGCGGAGCGCCTCGCGCACGCTGCCGCCGGCGAGCACGTCACGGCCCACCTCGTCAAGCGCGGCACGCACGTCGTACGGCGGGGCGAGCGGGTCGGGGCCGCCGCGCCAGGGGCCGTAGCGGAACCGGGAGCTGCTCACGCGCCGTAGACCGTGCGGCCGTCGACGGTGTCCTTGTCGATGCGGCGGGTCAGGTGCAGGCCCTCCAGCACCAGCTCGACCGCCGCCGCCACCTCCCCCGGGGACGCGCCGTCGTGGTGCCCGAGCCGGTCGAGCACCCTGGCGAGTCCGGACACCGTCCCGAGCTGGTCCAGCAGCTCGGCGGCCGGCACCAGCTGGCCGGTTACGACCGTCGTACCCTCCGCGAACAGGTCGGTGAAGCCGGACAGGTCGAGACCGGACAGCCGGGCCCGGAACGTCTCGGCGACCGCCAGGCGCAGTAGGTGCCCGAGCACCTCCGCCTCGCGGCCCTCCTCGCCCATCTCGAACTCGACCTTGCCCAGGAGCGTGGGTACGACGGAGGGCACGTCGCACACCCGGGCCACGGCCGCCGGCTCGCCGGTACGTGCGCTGCGGCGCAGCGCCGACGCGGCCACCGCCTCCGCGGCGGCGATGGCGAACCGCGCCGAGACGCCGGATCGCTGGTCCACCGACGACGACGCGCGCAGCTGGCGGGTGAACCGCGCGAGCACCTCCACCAGGTGCTCGGGCAGGGTCGCGACCGGCTGCGCCTCTTGGGTCACCAGGGCTATCTCGTCGGCCACCTCCATCGGGTAGTGGGTGCGGATCTCTGCGCCGAAGCGGTCCTTGAGCGGGGTGATGATGCGACCGCGGTTGGTGTAGTCCTCCGGGTTGGCGGTGGCGACCAGCAGCAGGTCCAGCGGCAGCCGCAGGGAGTAGCCGCGGACCTGGATGTCGCGCTCCTCGAGCACGTTGAACAGCGCGACCTGGATGCGCTCGGCGAGGTCCGGCAGCTCGTTGAGACCGACGATGCCGCGGTTCGTGCGCGGCACCAGCCCGTAGTGCACGGTCTCGGGGTCTCCGAGCGTGCGACCCTCGGCCACTTTCACCGGGTCGACGTCACCGACGAGGTCGCCGACGCTGGTATCAGGGGTGGCGAGCTTCTCGGCGTACCGGTCGTCGCGATGCCGCCACGCGACCGGCAGGTCGGCGCCGGCCTCGGCGGCCAGCCGCCGGCACCTGGCGCACGTCGGGTCGGCCGGGTCGTCGTTGATCTCGCAGCCGGCGACGACCGGCTGCCACTCGTCGAGCAGGCCGATCAGTGTGCGCATCAGTCGGGTCTTGCCCTGGCCACGCTCACCGAGCAGCACCAAATCGTGGCCGGCGAGCAGCGCGGTCTCCAGCTCCGGCAGCACGGTGTCGTCGAACCCGACGATCCCGGGGAAGGCCGGCTCAGCACGGCGCAGCGCGGCGAGCAGGTTGTCGCGGATCTCGGCCTTGACGCTGCGGGATCGGTAGCCGCTGTCGCGCAGCGCGCCGAGCGTGGCGATCGGAGGCGGGTCCGTCGGCACCGGCATGGTCTCGACAGTACGCCGTGGCGGCGCGCCGGACCGGGCGCACGGCGGAACCACCGTCTCAACCGGACTGCCCGGCGGATGCAGGCGCGGACGCGGTTACGTCACCTAGACGTACAGCGGGCTGTGCGCGACTCGGTGCCGGCGACACTGACGCTCAGCTGGGCCTGGTAGTCACCGCCGCGCGCCCCTGCGGCAGGACGATCGACGCTAGGGGCGCGCATCGGTCGCCGGGTTTTCCACGAGCAGATCGGCCACCAAGCCGGTGACGTAGGCGTAGACCGACTTGTGAAGGATGTCGATCACCTGCTCGTTCGACGGCCAGGTCCACGGTGGCGCCCCCGCTCCGGTGACGTTCTCGAGCAGCTGGTCGTTGAGCAACCGCAGGTTCAACAACAGGTGCGACGCGACCGGGCCACGCAGCCCGCGCTCCGACATCACCCCGCGGACGGCGCCGAGCAGGATGCCCTGCCCCCAGTGCATCATCAGGTTGGTGCCGGTCGCGTGGTCGTCGCGGCCACGCCAGCGCACCAACCGCCTCAGCGTCTCGGCGGGGACGTAGGAGTTAGGTCGTCTCGTGAATGTTTGTTCGACCTTCTCGGCGAGGGTCATCGCGGCGACCCCGGCGGCGCCGGCCGCCAACCCGGCGACAAGAGCTCGCGGCGACATCATCAGGCTCCGTTCACGCCGGCGGTCCTCAGGCGGCGGGAAGACGTCACGGTGGCACGGTCGAGCAGAACAGTGGACTGGTCCATCTGGGTCCCGTCTCCTCACATGTCGTGGCGGACCTTCTGACCCTCCACGCCACCGCTCTCCGGGCAGGAGGGGTTGGTGCACACCACACTTCGGGGCTGCTCATCCTCGGCGCTGCCCGAGGTGTCGGTCATTCGGTCGACCGGTTGCAGCTGCTCACCGCACATGGGGCAGGTAGGCGTCGTCATGCGGCAGATGCTACTCCTGCAAGAGTGCCTCGGCATGGGTGAGCGCCTCAGCGGCTGTCATGCGGGCGCCGACGCCATGCTCGAGGGTCCACGCCGTGGAGTCGAGCGCTTCCCGGGCCGGCGAGATAAGCCGCTCCAAGAATGCGGCGTCTGGGGCTGACAGGGGCAAACCGGCCTGGCTCCGTAACGCAGCGGCCGCGCCTGTTAGCCGGGCCGTCCGGCGAGCATCCCCAGACGCGGCCGAGCAGACGGCGAAGAGTTCGATGACGCCGACTGTGAGGTCGGTGTCACCAAGGCCGATCACGTCAGCGGCTATGGCGTTGAGCAGATCGACTGCCTCGTCTGCCCGGCCAGCGGCAGCGTAGGCCGTCACCCGGTTTACCTGGTCAGTCGCGATCGCCCACACATCACCCTGTTTGCGGTCGATCTCCTCCGCCTGCGCGAGGAGGTCGATCGCCCGATCCGGGTGGAGATCCATTTCGAGCATCGCGAGGTTCGACAGCGCCGTGGCGAGCCGCCGCTCCTCACCGATGTCCCTGGCGACACCCGCGCTGCGCTCTAGCAGCCGTCGTGCGCGATCTGACTGCCCCAACGCCCGGTAGGCCAGGCCCAGACTGTTGAGCTCCATCGCGATCTTGCTGCGGTCGCCGATTCGCTCCCAGATACGAAGGCACTTGGCCAGTACGTCGCGACCCTTCTGCACGTCGCCTTGCTGCAAGAGAAGTACGCCGAGCGGATGAAGGACCCCGGCCAGCTCGGCGCCCTGCTGCGGTGACGCCAGCAGGCTGGCCCGTGCACACCAATGGCGGCCTTCCTCGACGTACCCGGAGGTGTACCAGAACCAGCTCAACCCAGCGCACAGACGTACCCCGACTGCTCGACGACTGGTCCGTGCCGCATCGGCGCTCGCCGTTTCACCAAGGGTCCAGGTCAAAGCGGCCCGAAGGTTGTCAAGATCACGCTCGATGACGTCTCGAGCGGCAAGCACGTTGGGGCCACGAAGCTGATGGTGCGCCCCTTCGGCCAGCTCGACATAGTGCTCGGCGTGCCGTTGACGCGCTGCATCCAGCTCGCCGCTCTTCTCGAGCTGCTCCAGAGCAAACGACTGGATGGTGTTCAGCAGCGCGAATCGCGGCGGCCCGCCTGGGTGGTCGTCGACTCGGACGAGGCTGGCGTCAACCAGCTCGCTGACGCGTTCGACGACGGCTCCCCCGCAGACCGCGGAAATCGCGTCCAGGTCCGCACCGCCGGCGAAGACCGCCAACTGGCGGAACGTCTGCTGGAGGTGGGGGTCCAGCAGGTTGTGGCTCCACTCCACGGCCGCGCGCAGCGTCTGCTGCCGCGCCGGCCGATGGATCCCCGACGCCGCTAGATCGAGGCTGCTGTTCAGGTGCTCGAGCAAGGCGGCAGGGGTGAGCACCTTCGATCTAGCCGCGGCGAGCTCGACTGCCAGAGGCAGGCCATCCAGCCTCCGACACAGTGTCAGCACGTCCTCGACGTTGGACTCGCTCAACCGGAAGCCAGGACGTACCAGCTGTGCGTATTGCACGAACAGGGCCACCGCACCGACGCGTGCCGCGCGTTCCACGGTCATTGGTCCCGACCCCGGTCCGGCCACTTCCAGCGGCTCGACCGCGTACTCCTGCTCCCCTGGCAGGTGCAGCGGGCGCCGGCTGGTCCCCAAGACCCGCAGGTCAGGTGAGGCGTCGAGCAGTTGGCGAACCACTGCGGCCGCCGCGCCGGCGAGTTGCTCGAGGTTGTCCAGCACCAGCAGCAGCCGGCGCCCCACGATGTGCTCGAAAAACGTCGGCGGTGACTTGCTCTCTCCGGTCAGACCCAGCGCCTGCGCAACCGTCGTCCAGACCACCGGCTCCTCTGTGACCGTGGACAAGGGCACGAAATACACCCCATCGGGATGGCCGTCGCTGACGGCCTGGGCGACTGCAATGGCAAGCCGGGTCTTGCCGGAGCCGCCGGGCCCGGTCAGCGTCACCAATCGCCTCTCAGCCCGTGTCAGCAGATCCGTCACCGCCACGAGCTCGACCTCGCGTCCGATCAGCGGTGTCGGCGGCGTGGGCACGTTGGACCCAGCACCCAGGGTTCGCGGCGGAGGAAAGTCCGTGGGGAGACCCGTGATCTCGAGCTGGTGCAACGGCTGAAGCTCGGTGATGTCCTTGAGGCGAGAACTCCCCAGCGCTTTGAGGCGACAGCCCTCCGGCACCTGAGCAGAGACCAGCCGCCGGGTTGCCTCCGAGACGAGCACCTGCCCTCCGTGCGCCGCCGCCGCGATCCGTGCCGCCAGGTGTACGTCGAAACCGACGTATCCGTCCTCGAACGGTTCGGGTTCTCCGCTGTGAAGGCCGATGCGCAACTGCACCTTGACACCGTCAGGCCAGTCTTGGCTGTCGATGCAGCGTTGGAGGTCCACAGTCGCCGAGACGGCGTCCCGAGCAGAGGGGAACACGACAAAGAAGCTGTCGCCCTCGGTTCCCATCTCCAAACCGTTCCATCGTCCGATGGCTGCTCGCACCAGGTTCCGCTGATCGGCCAGCACGTCCGCATAGCCGGGTCCGAGTCGGGCCAGGAGCCTGGTGGAGCCCTCGATGTCGCTGAAAAACATCGTCACGGTTCCGGAGAGCGCGCAGCTCACCAGTCAAGTATCTGCGCCATTGACACCGCCTGTCACCAGCGGACGGAACGGACATCTGAGGGTCTCCGGGGGGATGGCTAGTATGCGGCGCATGCGGGTTGAACGGTCCGTCACTGCGCTGTCGTGGATACCCAGCGAGGCGGTCACCGGACTGGTGTATCGGGTGCCGTTCGAGGTCGGGCTGGCGCACTATGACGACCCGCCACCGGAGCGGATCGATGATGTCGAGGGACTCCTGGGCAGAGGCAGGGCCCGCTTCGCGAACGTGCTACGTGCCTGGGTCGACGTTGAGGACGGGGCCATCACCGACTACGGGCACCAGGGCTGCGGGCTGCTCGGCTCTACCATCCTGCGGCTGGGCAGCCAGGGAGTGACCTTTGCCGCGGTCGGCTTGCCGGATCGGCAGCACGCTGAGCGGCTCAGCGAGACCTCAGTGCGGTTCCTGCAGACGGCCGGGGGCCGCACCGGTGTGCCCGCGCCGCGCCGGGTGAACCACCCGCCGTACGTGCAGCTTGCCGCCCCCACCGCCTGGACGACGCTGAGCATGGTGGTGCACGCGGACGGCTCGGTCGAGACGTCGCTGGCCGGCGCGAGCCCCTTCCCTCGCCACTGGGTCTACGACGGTGACGGCCGGCTGCAGCAGAAGTCGGCCACGGTGGACTACCAGAAGTGGAGCCTCGAGGCATTCGGGCAGCACACGCCCTGGGGCGACGTCGACTCCCCCACCTTCGTGACCGAGGCGGAGTCAGCGCTGGAGCGGGTGATGTCCCGCCAGATCATGACGGCCGGGCAGCGGCCGGAGATCCGCCGCCTGGACGCTGGCGCCGTCCTGACCCGTCAGGGAGAGACTGGCCGTGACCTGTACGTCCTGCTCGACGGAGTGCTGCAGGTCGAGGTCGACGCCACGCCGCTGGCGCAGCTGGGCCCTGGGGCGGTGCTCGGAGAGCGGGCGCTGCTGGAGGCTGGCCGGCGGACGTCGACGCTGCGTGCGGTCACCCGCTGCACTGTCGCGGTCGCCGACCGGTCAGCCGTGGACGACGAGGCGCTGCAGGCGCTGGCGCAGGGCCATCACCGCGAGGAACAGGTTCAGTCCGGTGCAGACCCCGAGGAGAGGTAGCGGGTCGTCCGCATGCGCTATGACTGTCGACGCGGAGGACCCCACGTTTCTCCGGGCGGAGAGCGTTGATCCGGCGTAGATGGTCGGGTAGTCAGGACCGAGTGCTGACACGTCGCCGCTTCCTCGCCGCAGGCTGGCAGCTGATGCCTGCGGCACTGCTGGCCGGCTGTGTGGTGCGAGGCGGCCTGAACGCCGGCCCTGGGGGCGACGCGGCCCTCACCGCACGACCGCGAACCGGTCAAGTCGAGGGGTTGCCCGCCGCCGGCAAGCAGCCCCTCGGGCTGGAGGCGCGGCGTGATCCCCTGCTCTACGTTCCGCATGGCCTGCGGCGCAGACAGGCCGCTCCGCTCGTGGTCACATTGCACGGCGCCGGGGGTGCCGCCGTGGCGGGGTTGTCCCTGCTGCGGCCGTTCGCCGACGAGCACGGGCTGGTCCTGCTGGCGCCCGCGTCTCGGGGATCGACCTGGGACGGCATCCGCGGCGGTTACGGTGCCGACGTGGACGCCATCGACCGTGCCCTCCGGCGGGTGTTCCGAACCGTCCCCGTGGACCCCGAGCGGATCGCGGTCGCCGGCTTCTCCGACGGCGCCTCGTACGCGCTGGGCCTCGGCCTGGCGAACGGCGACCTGTTCCAGCGCGTCATCGCCTTCTCCCCGGGATTCGTCCCGGCAGGACGCCGCGTCGGCAAGCCGAGGATATTCGTATCCCACGGCGACGAGGACCAGATCCTGCCGGTCGGTTCGACCAGTCGGCGCCTCGTGCCGGCACTGCGTCGCGACGGGTACGACGTGACCTACCGCGAGTTCGACGGCCGGCACGGCGCGCCGCCGACAGTCACCCAGATGGCGCTCGACTGGCTCGACTGGGGTGGTGCTGGCCGGAGGTCCAGCTGACGGTGTACCGATCCATGCCGGGTCGCAGGCCGGTTCCTCCAAGACCGCTGCCGGGGGCCGCGGTCATCTGTCGACCCGGCGGGTTCGCCGATCCAACACCAGCCAGGTGGCGACGAGGAAGACAGCGGCGAACGCGAGCAGGATCAACCAGTACGTCGACGTGGCGTAGCGGCCGGTGTCGCCGTACGCCGCGAGCAGTGGGGGGCCAAGCGGCGAGCCACCCTGGGCAAACAGCTCTCGAACCTCGAGGTCGACGCCCACTGCCTCGAAGGCCCACCGGTCAGGCATCAGCAGGCTGATGCTGCGGCCCAGCCATGCCATGACCGGAACCGGGATGATGGCGCCGGAGAACAACACCGCGGGGAAACAGAGCATCGGCAGGGCGAGCGTGGCCTGCGACGGGTTGCCGACCGCCGCCGACGCGAGCAGACCCAGCGCCAGAGCTGCTGCGCCGTCAAGCGTGAGCGTCGCTGCCAGCGACAGGTAGGTCTGCCCATCGGCGGCCGGGAGCCGGTCCAGCGCCCTCAACACCGCCAGCATGAGAACGACGACCACGATGAGGAACGGCAGCAGAACCGCGAGTTTCGACAGCACGTAAGGGCTCAGCCGCAGGCCGACGAGCCGCTCTCGGCGCAGGATCGGGAACTCGGTGCAATCTGCAGGAGGCCGTAGGTGAGGCCGCAGAAGAATACCCCGAAAGCGATCCAGAAGACGATCATGATCACTGCGGTCGGGCTAGGGGAGTCCCGGTCGAACGCACCGGCCTGAAAGAGCACCGCAAACATGGCGACGACGAGCACGGGGGATCCGACCAGGATCGCTGATGTCAACCGATTCCGTGCAAGGGTCTCCGCCGTGCGACCGGTCAGCACCAGCCACTGCCGGACGGCTCCACCCCTTGCGGGTGTGGGCGTCGACGCTGTCTGCACGGCCGCGCGTCGTGGGGGCGCCGCGGGGCGATGCCGCCACCGTGCCGACCATTCTGCGGCGTCGTCGGTTGCGAGCTGCTCGTAGACCTGCTCCATCGCCGTCACGCCGAAGTACGACTTCGCCTCTTCGGGGCTGCCGGAGAAGGCCAAGTGGCCGTTCGGAGCCAAGAACACCACTCGGTCGCACAACGACAGATCCTGCACCGCGTGGCTGGTGATGACGATCGTGCTGCCGGCGTCTGCAAGCCTGCGCAGCAGCCGGATCAGGTCGGCCCCGGTCGCCGGATCAAGGCCAGAGGTCGGCTCGTCCAGGAAGAAGACGCGGGGACGTGCCAACAGTTCGGCGGCGATGCTGGCTCGCTTGCGCTGGCCGCCACTGAGCGCTGCCACACGCGTCCCGGCATGGTGGGCCTGGTCGAGCTGTGCCATGGCGTCGTCAACTGCCGTGTGGACCTCGCTGGCAGGCGCCTGCGGAAGCCGCAGCTTTCCGGTGTACTGCAGGCTCCTGGCCAGGGGCAGCTCCTCGTGGACGATGTCGTCCTGAGGCACGTAGCCCAGCGCGGTGCGGAGCGCGTCGAGGTGGCGATACACGTCCAGCCCGTCGAACACCACAGACCCCTCGTCGGCGGGCCGTACGCCGGATAGCGCCTCCAACAGTGTGGTCTTGCCGGCACCGCTGCCGCCAGCGATGGCCACCAGCTCCCCCGGCTCGACCAGCAGAGAGACCTCGTGCAAGATGACCGTCCCAGCCGGGAGCCGGCGGGTCAGGCCGTTGGCCTCGATCCGAACTCCCTGCAGCGGAGCAGGGTCTGCGACTGATTCGACGTCGCGAGCTCGCTGACCGGCTTCCATCGGCGCTCCAAAATCAGACCGGCACTTCGCAGCGAAACGCCCTAGCGCCGCAGGTTAGTCTGTCCAAGCGGTGGCCCGCACCTGCGCGTCATCCCCCACAGCGACGGCGCCGGCATGATCGACGCCGTCGGGCCTGGCGCCGACACACCGCGCGTCGGCCAGCGGGTCTGGTGCTACGCGGCGCAGTCCTACCGACTCTTCGGCGCGGCCGCCGGAATGCGCCGTCGTCCCTGAGGCCTTCGCCGTTCCGCTGCCCGACGACGCAGCTCCCGACCTGATCGAACAGGCAGCCCGCCTCGGTGTCCCGACATCACTCCCCGCGCCGTATTCGCCGACGGCCCCGTGCACGGCCGGACCGTCCTCGTCCACGGCGCCGCAGGAGGGTGAGGCTCGATCGCCAGGCAGATGGCGCCCGCGCCTAGACCACCCGAGACACTCCATCAGCGCAGCGGACCGTGTCGATTGGAGGCTTTCCGCCAGGATTTCCGCACGTCCCGCCCTCGCCCTCGGCCCTCGTCCCTGGTGCCCTCGCCCTCGTGCCCTCGGTCGGCCCTCGGCCCTCGTGCCCCCCCTCGTGCCTCGTCGGACGTGCGGAAAACCTGTCCGCCCGCGTCCGACCTGCCACTTCCCCTAGCTGGTACTGGAGATGGGAAGGTGACATCAGTAGATCCGGAAGGAAGGCGGTTACGCCGGCTCGTCACCATGACCGCTTTTGACCGGATCTGACCCAGGTTCGGCTGCTCGTATGTTCACGATGTTCGCCAAGTCCCACCACGGTATCCACACACGGGCAGCGGCGGCCGGTTCCGCTGAGACGTTCCTGGACGTCGGGATGGTCCCAGCCTGGGATCAACTCCGGGTACCGCTGCGACCACCAGCCCAGTTCATCGGCCGCCATGCCCGAGGACTTGGCCAAGGACTTCACACGTCTGGTGTGCTGCCAGCCGTCGCCCAGCCGCTCCCACACCAAACCACGGATGGATAGACCACGGTCATCACCTAGAGCGAGGTACGACGTGGCACAGTCGATTCTGTACGCGAGATAGTCGTGGCTGACTGGAGGCTCCGGCACTTCGTGAACCACCCGGCTCACCGCGTCAAGTTCCGCACAGGACGCCTCAGGCAACTGCTCATCGGGCGGAACCGCAGCGATCGTTGCCAGCCCGGACACCTCGGTGACGTCCCTCCGCGTGGTGTAACTGCCGGCGTTCGTGTTCGGCTTCGTGGGTTGGGGTCTAACTATGACGCGATGAGCTCGGTGGTGGTGACCTCCTGGGTGATCTCGGCGGGCTTGGGGGCGGTGGTTTCGGCGTCGATGAGGGCCATGGAGCCTTCGGAGAAGTAGCGGCGGTCGGAGACTTGCCACTCGTCGTGGACCTCGATCAGCACGCAGCCGGCCAGGCGAAGGAGGGCGGCGGGGTTGGGGAAGACGCCGACGACGTCGGTGCGCCGCTTGATCTCCTTGTTGACCCGCTCCAAGGGGTTGGTCGACCAGAGCTTCTTTCAGTGCGAGACCGGGAAGTCGGCGAAGGCGGTGATGTCTTCGGCGGCCTCTCGCAGCATCGCTTCGACCTTGGGGAACTGCTGGGCGAGCATGGTGGCGATGACGTCGAGCTGCTCACGGACGTGCTCGGCGTCGGGCTGGGCGAAGATCGTGCGGATCGCGGCGGCGACCGTCTCCGCTGAGCCCTTGGGGACGACGGCGAGCACGTTGGGCAGAAAGTGGACCCGGCACCGCTGCCAGGCCGCACCGAGCATCACCGCGGCGATCGCGGCCTTGCGCCCGGCGTGGGCATCGGAGATCACCAACTTGGTGCCGGTCAGGCCACGGGCCTTCAGCGACCGCAGGAACGCCGTCCAGAACGCCCCGTCCTCGGAGTCGCCGACGGCGAAACCGAGCACCTCGCGGCGACCATCGGTGCTGACGCCGGTTGCGACCATGACCGCCTGGGACACCACCCGGGAGCCCTTGCCGTTGCGGGCGCCGCCGACCCGGGCCCTGCAGTAAGTGGCGTCGAGGAACACATAGGGGAACGTCTGCTCAGACAGGTCGCGGTCGGCGAAAGACGCGACCTGCTCATCCAGGTCGGCGCAGATCCGGGAGACCTCGGACTTCGAGATCCCGGCGTCCGCGCCGAGCGCCTTGACCAGGTCATCGACCTTCCGCACGCTAGTGCCGGTCACGTAGGCCTCCATCACCACGCGAACAGCGCCTGATCGATCCGGGGGCGCCGGTGTGGTTCTCCTTCGAAAGTTCCTTGGCGGGTTCTTCCGAAGCCTCACACGGTGGCTCCTCAACGTTCAGGAGCCAGGCCGGGAGTTACACCACGACAGGGGACGTCACCGCGGCTGCCTGCACCGACGTGCACCCGCAGGTCTGTCACAACACTTAGTTGCTGCCAGAAGCGGGCGGCGCGGCCAAAGAGGGGCACCGCGCCGCCAGCCCTTACTCCACTGGGTCAGCAGTGCTCGCGCTCGTACGCGCGGATCCGACGCTCAGCCGCACTTGCCTCTGAAGGCCGCACCGTGCCGGCAGGCACGAGGCCGGCCCGCTGCCGCATGGCGGTGATGAAGAGCTCCGCCTGTGGCGCAATGTCCGACGGGAATGCGTCGACCAGGTCATGGAGTGTTGCGGCGTTGTCGAGGACGAACTCTCGCTCGGCCGCCTGGTACTCGGCTCGGGTGGCATCCCGTCCGAGCTTTGAGAAGACGTCGCGACCGGCCCTCTCCAACCTCCGCGTCAACTCGCATACCCGCTGGGGGTCACCCGTGTCGTTGGCGGCAGTGGTCCCCGGCGGCGCTTGCTCGCGCGCACGCGTTGACGGCGACTGCTCACTGTCCGCCGTACACGCCGTGGCGAGGAGCAAGAGAACGCCCGCACTCGCGCCCGCAATCGATGTCATCCGCATGATGCCTCCGGGTCTGGTCAAACGGTGGGCCTCGAACGTAGAAACCAGGCCGGTGCAGCGTCGTCGCTCCCGGGGACTGTTCGGTTCTCCTTCTGACGGAGGACGGCGTCGGCTAGTGGTCGGTCTGGCGCAGGATGCCGTCCCGTCGTGTGGTGGTTACCGTCTCCGTATGCGACAGCGGCTGGCGCTCGGCGCCCTCGTTCCACCGCTGCCCGACACTCTTCTGGCTGGCGCCATCTTCGGGATCGCACAAATCGAAACGTGGTTGACCGCCCCGGAAGCAGTCGGGGTGTACGCCGTTGCCGCAGCAGCCATGACGGTGCCGTTGGCATGGCGACGGATGGCGCCGGTGACGGTGTCTGTTCTGGCGTTCGGTGTCCTGGTCATCATGGATCTGACCGGCCGCGGGCTCGACTCCGCCTACATCATGGCCGTGCTCATCGTTGCGTTCTACTCGGTGGGCGCGTATTTGGAGCGCCGCCAAGCCGTGGCCGGCTGGGCCATTGCGGTGGCCCTGCTCGCGGTGCTGATTGGTGTGGAATCCGGTCCGGGGGCCGGCGACTTCCTCTTCGTCGGTTCCATAGTCAGCGGAGCATGGGCACTGGGGATGGGTCTGCGTTCGCGCAGCGAGGAGGGAGCCGCCCATGCCGAGCGGGCCGATCGTCTGCAGCTGGAGCGCGAAGCGCTGGCCAGACAGGCAGTCGCCGACGAACGGGCCCGGATCGCGCGAGAACTGCACGACGTCATTGCGCACGCGATGACCATCGTCGTCGTGCAGACCAGCGCCCTACGCCGCAAACTGCTGCGGCAGCAAGCGGATGAGGATGAGCAGCTGCAGATGATCGAGCAGACCGGGCGCCAGGCCCTGCAGGAGATGCGGCGACTGCTGGGCATCTTGCGCACAGAGGAGACGGAGCTCGATCTTTCACCGACTCCGGGGCTGGCTGACGTCCCGGATCTGTTACGCCAGTTGCGGGAGGCTGGCCTAGAGGTTGACGTACGGGTCGAGGGCCAGCCGAGGCCACTACCGGTCGGGCTGGACCTCACTGCCTACCGGGTTGTTCAGGAGGCGCTCATCAACGTCCTCAAACATGCGGGGACAGCCCGGACGACGCTGACCACGCGGTACGACGACGCCCATCTCGACGTGGTCGTCAGCAACTGGGGCGGCCGACCGGTCACCACATCTCTGCCCGGTGGTCACGGGCTGGTGGGAATGCGCGAGCGCGTCCTGTTGTACGGCGGGTCCTTCGACTGCGGCCCAGTCGACGACGGATTCGTCGTACATGCGCGACTGCCGCTGGGGGATCCGTGACCCTCCGCGTGCTCGTTGTCGACGACCAAGCCATGGTGCGCACAGGGCTGGTCTCGATCCTCGAAGGAGAGGACGATTTCGATGTCGTGGGTGAGGCGGGCGACGGCGCATCGGCGCTCGCTGCGATCAACCGCCTGGCCCCCGACATCGCCCTCATGGACGTGCGGATGCCAGTCATGGACGGGCTTGAGGCAACGCGACGGCTAAGTTCCTCCGGGTGCACCACCAAAGTGCTGGTGCTCACCACCTTTGACCTCGACGACTACGTCTACGCTGCCCTTCGCGCCGGGGCCAGCGGCTTCCTCTTGAAGGACGCCCCCGCGGAGGAGTTGGTCAACGCCGTCCGGGTCGTCGCGCGTGGGGACGCGCTGCTGTCCCCATCGGTGACGCGGCAGGTGATCGAGGAGTTCGCGCGGCTGCCGGCGCCGCAAACGGAATCTCGAGCAGCCGTCAGTGCGCTCACCGTCCGCGAGCTGGAGGTGCTCAAGCTACTGGCTCGGGGCTTGTCGAACCATGAGATCGCTCAGCGACTCTTTGTCGCTGAGACAACGGTGAAGTCCCACGTCGCTCATGTGCTCATGAAGCTGGATCTGCGCGACCGCATCCAGGCCGTGGTGTTCGCCTACGAAGTCGGCGTTGTCCGCCCGGGCCAGGGCTGAAAACCCGCCGCCCCGTATCTAGAGCCAGTCTGATGTATCGCCTGCGCCGCCGCCTACCTCGGCCGATGTGGGCAAGCCGTCGCCGGGAGCCAGGCGGCACCATGCTCTGAGTATGACGCGTCTGCGCTGGCCGCCGGCAACTTGCCGCAGACGCCGATGCGACGGGTCTGCGCTGGAAGGCCGTCGGACTGGCGACCGGCTGGCGCGGCAGGAGCAGCGGCTCCTGCCGCTGCGTTACCCGTGCCTGGCGTCCGCCGCGGCTGGGTCACGGTTACACAGCAGGACCACGGCCACGGAGAGGGTGAGTAGGACCGCCCACCGCTGGTGCGCCGCCTCCCAGGCCGGTCCAGGACTGACGAGCAGTGCCCACTTGTGGGGCAGCCGGAACGCCGCCAGGACGATGCCGACGACCAGCGGGGTCGCCAGGACCCCGGAATTCTCGGGGTGGCCCCTATGCGCAATCCCGGCGGCGCAGGCAACCGACAGGGCCAAAAGCGCAGCCAGCTCCAACGTCAGCCCAGCCACCGGCGGTTCCGCGCCGAGCCACTTCACGGCCAGCAGAGCCAGCGCCCACGCCGGGCCCGCGAGGGCGACGACGATCACGACCCGCTGACTACGGCGCCAGGCCAAAGTCGACGGCGAGGAAGCCAGCGTGTCGGCGGCTTCGTCATCGAGGACGAAGGCCGCGCCGAGAGCCAGCAACGCAGCGACGCCACGCAGCGCGAGGACTGCGGGTCCGTCGGCGTCGAGGTCTTCGGCGGTTAGCACCAGAAGGAGCCCGGCCAGCCCCACGGCGCCCAGCAGCGGTTGCCAGCGCACGGCGGACGCCAAGGGTCCCAGCAGGACGGGCACCTGTCGAAGGCGTACCGCGGCGATGCCCGTGCCGGCTCGTGTGCCGCTCACGGCAGCTGCGCAATCCCGGCGATGAGGGCCGCCACGGTGCACACTGCCCCGGCCGCCAAAGGGAGGAGCCGGCGCCGCGCGTCACGGAGCAGGGCTCCCGCGGCCGCCATGCCGCACAACGCCGCAAGGTAGACGGCGTGCCATCCGAAGGACCCTGCGCGGCGCCCGCCCCAAGAGCCGTTATCGACGTAGACGGTGAACGAGGCGTACGGCCCGAGAAGCTCGTAACGATTGGTCGCCTCGCTGAGGGTGAAGTTGACGACGATCACCGCAAGGATCACCAGCACGGAGGCCGTGGGGAACCGCACCCAGCGAGCCACCATCACGCCGAGGAGAGCGCCACCCAGGACGGTCAGCGGCCCGGCGGCGAGCTCACCGGGCGACGGCCACACAGCGAAATCGACGCGCCCGGCTGCGGACCACAACATGACCAGCCCCATCAGGCCGGCGGCCAGCAGGGCCGGCGCGACGGCTGCCAGGCAGAGCCCTGCGGTTCGGGCCAGCGGTGGCGCGGGGAGGGAGGTGTGCTGCTCGGTGCAGTGGTCGCGTTGAGGCCTCGAGGCGGTCAGATGCGTGGCGAAGTAGGTGAATACCCCGAGAAAGAAGGTGGGGCCCGTGACTAAGCCGTCGTATCCGCTGCCCGGCCCCTGGCCGCTGGAGACGACGATCATGGCGAGATACAGACCCGAGCCGATCAAGACCAGTGGATGCGTGACCAGCCGCCGCCCTTCTCTGGATGCCACTTGCACAGCGACCGGAAGCACAGCCGCTTGCGGTGCGGTCGACGATCCGGAAAGGGTGGGTGTGGCGGGGAGAGCGTTCACGGCAGCTGGGCCCATCCGGCGAGGATCGCGAGCCCGGTGGCTGCGCCGCCGACGGCCAGGACCGGCAGCCGGCGTTGCGTGTCTCGTACCAGCGCGCCGGCCGCTGCCATGCAGCACAGCGCCGCCAGGTAGGTCACATGCCACGTTCGCGACCCGTCGATGACCCCCGCCCACTCATCGAAGGTCTTTCCCCAACGGGCGTAGTCCACGTATGCCCCGAGGAGCATGAACCGTTCCGGAAGGCTCACGTGGACCGCGACAAGCGCCACCATGACGAGCGCGGCCGCCCCTGGCCAGGGAGCCCACCGAGCAACCATCACCCCGAGCAGTCCTCCGCCCAGCACACCCAGCAGGACCGACAGCAACTCCAAGGGATGAGGCTGACGCATCAGCAGTCCAGCGGTCGCGAAACCGACGTACATGGCCGCTGTGAATGCCGCGCTGACAGCCACGGGACCCGCAACGGCGAGCAGTACCGCCGCCGTGCGATCCCAACGCGGCGCCGGCAGGGCAGACAGCCACTCCTCCGCACCGTGCCGGCGGTCACGGGAGGCTAGCAGGTTGGCCGCGAAGAAGGTGAAGGGGCCCAAGAAGAACACGCCGGCCGAAGTGAGGCTGGAGTACGCCACCCGCGGGCTCGGCTGCTCGAGACCCGCCGTGATGACGACGAAGGCCACGCTGCCCAGGAACACCGGATGGCGAACTAGCCGGCGCAGCTCCGTCACCCCCAAGACCGGCCAGACCGTGCGGGTGCGTACGCGAGCGGTGCGAGTCGCGCCAGTGGCGAGCGTCGCGCTCACGCTGGAACCGCCACGGACTCGTCGCCGAGCAGCAGCAGGTAGGCGTCCTCGATACTCGGGGGCACCACTTCTGCTCCCGGCGGTGGGACGTCACCGATGTTGCGGTGCTGGCCGGTTCCGGTGCGCCACGCGAGGCGAGCAGTCGGGGAGCGGACCGTGTCGAGCCACACCCGACCGTCGGCCAAGGCCACCAGCTCGGCGGGTGTTCCGGTGAACAGCGTCGTCCCGGCATGGACGACGGCGACGTGGCCGCACAGCGCGGCGACGTCCTCGGTTTGATGAGTGGACAAGATGACGCAGCGGCCTTCGCCGATGCGCGAGATGATTTCCCGGAACCGCATCCGTTGCTCGGGATCCAGCCCTACGGTCGGCTCGTCGAGCACGACGAGCTCCGGCTCGCCGAGCAGGGCCTGCGCCAGCCCGACCCGTCGGCGCATGCCGCCGGACAGGGCGCGGATCTTCTTGCCGCTCACCGCAGAGAGACCGACCAGATCCAGCACTCGGCGTACCTCGTCGTGACGGGCGCGCCGGTCGGTCATCTCCTTGAGGATCGCGACGTAGTCCACGAACTCGAAGGCCGTGAACCCCCGGTGGTAGCCGGGCTCCTGCGGCAGGTAGCCGAGTCGACGGCGGATCTGCAGCCGCTCCCCCGCGTCAGCTGGATCCCGACCCAGCAGGCGCAGTCGCCCTGCGTCGGGGGCCAGGACGGTGGCCAGCATGCGCAGCAGCGTGGTCTTGCCGGCGCCATTGGGCCCGAGGAGGCCGGTCACGCCTGCGCCAGCTGTCAGTGACGCACCGGTCAGGGCTCGGGTACGTCCGAAGGACTTCTCCACGCCGTCGACGACGACAGCAGGAGCGACATTAAGCAGGGTCACGGGATCCTCCCAAGGTCCGTGGCGTTGCCGGCGTTACGTGAGGTGAGGACAGCGATGGACAGCAGCAACACAGCAGCGCAGACGATTTGCCCCGTTTCACCGAACGCCGCGTACGGCGCACCGGTGGAGCGGTAGGCGGTCAGCACGGCGGTGACCCATGCGACGACGATGCCGACAGCCGCCAACGCGGTGTCGACGCGGGTAGAAGCCGCGAGCGTCGCGCCGGTCAGAGCCAGTGACGGGAGCAGCCAGGCCGACGCCACCCAAGGAGCCACCGGGAGCAGTAGCGCCGCCAGGCCGACCAGCACCAGAGTCGACCCCAGCACCGCGCTCGAACGCAACAGCAGCAGCCGGAATGTCGAGTACGGCGCCGCCAGCCCCACGTCATAAGTCGGGTCCACGCCACGGCCGTACGACGCGGCGACACCGGCAACCGGCAGGATCGGTGCCAGGATCAGGAAGATGAGCGTCCCCCGTGCTCCCGCATCGGCGGCCAGCAGGGCGAAGATCAGCGCCACCGCCATGCTGCAGAGCCAGGAGACGCTCAAGGATGGCGCCGAAGCCAGCAGCCGAGCCGTTCCCTCCGGGACGCCAGCCCGAAGGAGCAGCCACTCCATCACCGTCGGTCTGGGTGCGTCCACGCGTTCGACGACCTCATCCCAGACCGCGGTGAGCCGACCCGCATCGATCTGGCGGCCGAGCCTCCGCCGGCACTCGTCGCAGGCGAGAACGTGCGTCTCGACTGAGGCGACGGCCGACGCGGGCATGTTGCCGGTCACATAGCCGTCGATCAGACGCTGCTCCAAATGCCAGGTGCTCATGCCAGTGCCTCCCTCAGCTGCGCCTTCGCCCGCATCATGCGCGTCTTGACTGTGCCGCTGGGGATCCCCAGCAGTCGAGCCGCCTCTCGAGTGGTCAAGCCGTCCAGGATGGTCGCTTGGACGACCGCTCGAAGCTCGGGCGAGAGGCTGTCGAGAGCCGTGCCGAGGTCGCCGTACTCCACACCGAGGAGCACCCGCTCCTCGGCCGACTGCTCGACGCGGGAGTCGTTGTCCTGCCACTCCGCCCAGAACGCCGTCGCCGCGGGGCGGCGGCGTAGCGCGTCGAGCAGCCGGCGGACCCCGATGCCCCAGATCCAGGCCGCGACCTCCCCCCGCCCGTCCCAGCGGCTGGCTCCCCGCCAGACCGCGACGAAGGTGTCCTGCACGACCTCGTCGACCATGCCAGGGTCGCCGCACCGGCGGCTCAACCGCAGCAGCAGCCACGGCGCGTGCCGACCGTACAGCTCGGCGAGGGCGGCACGGTCCCCTCCGGCAAGAGCCGCAACCAGATCGGCGTCCCGGATCTCGGCTGGGCCGGTCTGCACGCCGCCGACTCCCTTTCTCCGAGGCGCTGCGATGGCCAGTAGGCCGCTCAGAACGACACCGGAAGACAGGCGACGCGCAGACCGCTTCGGTCGGGGTCGTGGAATGTGATGGAGCGGGCTCCACCCGGGCGGAAGTGCCAGTCGACCACTGACTGAGCGCTGCCGGTGCCGGACGGTGTCGTGCTGAACCCCAGCCACAGCTCGTTCGCAGCGTCGACCGCCCCACCGACTTCGTGCTGGTAATGCCCGCCGGACGCCAGCGGATTCGGACCGCACGAGCCGGTGTGCGCGTGGACCGTGAAGTCGACGGCACCGGCGAAGTCGCGCACCTGCAGCGTCGCCACCATCTGGCCGGAGTCGGTCTCGATGGTCCGGACGACGGCGCTGGCGCGGATTGGGACGATCGGGTCATAGGTCCAGGCTGGACCCGAACTGGAGAACGTTCCCTCGGCGACCACATGGCTCGCCGCTGACACCGCGGGTGGAGCGGCCGCGGCGTAAAGGACAGCGGCGACGACGAGCGCACCGGTCGGCAACGCGACAATCGAAAGGCGGCGGTTCATGGCGTTCTCCTTCGACGACAGCACCATGTCACCACCCTGTCGTCGTGCAGCCCCAAAGCGGTTCACGGTGATCTCATAGCCCCCCATCACCTCCGCCGCCGCAGACCCGGTGAGATGCCCGCAAGGACCAAGAAGCGCTGCGTTAGCGTGCCGGCATGCGTGGTCGTTGGCTGGCGTGGGTCGCCGTGGTGCTGCACTGCACCGTCGTTCTCTTCCTGTACCTGACGCTGTTGCTGTCCGTCCCGGCTTACGCGGTGGTCGGCTTCTTGTTGCTGTGGGCCGCCTTTCTCGCCCTGGTCTACCTGTTCCGCTTACGGTCGAGGTGGGTCATGGCGGTGCCGGTGATGGCCGTGGTCGTCTGGGCGGCGTTGGCCTGGGCCGGTGACCGCTTCCTCGGCTGGACCGCCTGACCACCGACCGGGGCACGCGTCCCCACCCACTGGGCTAGAGCATCTAGCGCCCGCTGCAGGCCACGACTACCTGAGCCCCGACCGCTCGGCCGACGGTGCGAAGGCCAAGCAGACGAAGGTCGCCCGGGAACCCGGTCTGGCTGCCGAGCTGACCGCCGCGGTCCCCACCCGGAGGGTGTTCGCGCTCGCCGACGTCGAAGTCGTACCGCCCGCGGTGGCCGCGGACCGGCTCGCCGAGCGCCGGATCGCCGAGGTCAGACGAGGACGCCGTCGACGGGTACGCCGACGACGTGGACCCGTACCGCGACGACCCCTACGCCGACGAGCCCCACGCGGGCGAGACCGAGTCCACGCCGACGAGCTCAGGGGCGAAGTGTGAACCGCCCAGTTCCAGTTTCGCGACAAAGATCGAGAATAATCAGGGAGCAAAGGGAAGCCACCTGTGAGCCGGTATGCGACTGCGGGGAAAGACGCTCGGGAGCCGTGGGTCTCCACGATGGTCGGTGGAGCCGCGCTGCTGGGTGGGCTCGGCTGGCTTCTGCTCCTCCCGGCGGCGGAGCTTGAGCGACGGAACCTGCTGTCCTACGACGGGTACAACCGTTTCCTCGCCGTCCCCCTGCTGCTGTTCCCTGACTTAATCCGGTCGTTGGGCGAGGAAATACCCAGCCAGGTTCGGCGTGCGATCATGATGGGTTCCTCGTGCTCGCTCGACGGTACGCGATGCGTGCTTGTCGTGCTCGGGTGAGCCCGTCTCGGCGGGCTTGCCGGATCGCCTCGCCGCGGCCGTGGTGCTCGTCGTCGGGCGTGACGTAGCCAATGCCGGCGTGCAGCCCCACGGTGTTGTACTCGGTTCGGACGCGGTCGAGCTCGCGGGTCAGTTCGCCGGGGTCGCGGATCTTTTCCAGGTGCGGCCAGTCGCCCTTGACGTGACCGAACAGCGATTCGATCCACGCCTGGTCTGTCGGGGTGCCGGGCCGCCCGAAGGCGTTGCATGATCGCGCAGGCGGCCATGAACTCCTTGGTGGAGTGCGAGCGCATCTGCGGGCCGTTGTCGCTCATCGCGATCAGCACCGGCACCCCGTGGGCTTCGGGCCCGTCGAGCTCGGCGGGGGTGGCGGTGCCGGCGCGTAGCGCGGCGAGTAGCCGGGTGTCGATGCGCTCGCCCAGCTGCTCTTCGTCGAGGGCGGTGAGGAACGCGGCCTCGATCTGGGTGCTGGTCTCCTCGGCCGAGACCAACGTCGCAAGCCACCGCCGCGAGACCACGTCCATGACCGCGACCGCGACCCGGTTGGCTCGGGTGAAGTGGGTGAAGTCGTAGCACCACACGCGCCCGGGTTTCCACTCGATCCACTCAGGCCAGGGTGCGCGCACCTGCGGCTCGCGCGCCGGCGGGCCTTGCAGGACAAGGCCTTCCGCGGCGAGCACCCGCCCCACGGTGGACGC
>JALYMZ010000045.1 GCA_030773435.1 Actinomycetota bacterium
CGGTCACCATCTCGCTGGCTGCCGGCAGCGGGTGCAGCCGGAACGCCGCCTCGGTGACCAGGCCGAGCGTGCCGTAGCTGCCGGTGAGCAGCTTGGCGAAGTCGTAGCCGGCGACGTTCTTGACCACCTTGCCGCCGGCCTTGGCGACGACCCCGTCGGCGCGCACGAAGGTGATGCCGATGAGCAGGTCGCGCAGCGTGCCGTAGAGCACCCGGCGGGGTCCGCTGGTGTTCGTCGCGATGCTGCCGCCGAGCGTCGCGTCCGGTACCGGTGCGTCGAGGGCCAGCTGCTGGTGCGCCGTGGCGAGCTGCTCCTGCAGGTCCGCCAGCGGCGTGCCGGCGCGGGCGATGCCGACGAGGTCGCCGGCGGCGTGCTCGACGATGCCGGTCAGCGCGGTGGTGTCGACCACGAGGTCCAGGCCCGCCGGTGCCGCCCCCCAGTCCAGCTTCGTGCCGGCTCCGCGGGCGACCACGCGGAGGCGGTGCTGACCGGCCACGCGGAGCACCTCCGCGGCCTCGCGGGTCGAGCCGGGCCGGGCGACGTACGCCGGCTCCACCCCGGCCACCGCGTCGGCGGCCGCGGCGGCGCGGGCCTGGCCGTCGCAGGCCTTGCTCAGCTCGGCGAGCACCGCGGCGCTCATCTCAGAAGACCTCGGCCAGGCCGGCGTCCTGCAACGGGTGCGCACCGCGGCGGCGGCCCGGGACCTCCCCGCACAGCCGCGGCGTCGGAAAGACCTTGCCGGGGTTGGACAGGTGGCGGGGGTCGAAGGCGCAGCGCAGCATCTGCATGGTGTCGAGGTCGTCGTCGGTGTACATGCGCGGCATGTACTTGGCCTTGTCCATCCCCACGCCGTGCTCGCCGGTGATCGAGCCGCCGTGCTCGATGCACAGGTCGAGGATCGCGCCGGAGACCTCCTCCGCCCGCTCCGCCTCGCCCGGCACCGCGGCGTCGAACAGCACCAGCGGGTGCAGGTTGCCGTCGCCGGCGTGGAACACGTTGGCGATGCGCACGCCGCTGGCGGCGGACAGCTCGCCCATCTTCCGCAGCACCTGCGGCAGCGCGGTGCGCGGGATGACGCCGTCCTGGACGATGTAGTCGGGACTGATGCGCCCCACCGCTGCGAACGCCGACTTGCGGCCCTTCCAGAACAGCGCCCGCTCGGTGTCGTCGGCGGCGACGCGCAGCTCTAAGGCGCCGCAGTCGCGGCACAGCCGCTCCACCTCGCCGAACTGCGCGTCCACCTCGCTCTGCGGCCCGTCCAGCTCGACGATGAGCACCGCGCCGGCGCCGCCGGGGTAGTCGCAGTGCACCGCGGCCTCGGCGGCCTCAATCGACAACGCGTCCATCATCTCGATCGCGGCCGGCACCACGCCGGCGGCGATGATCGCCGACACCGCGGCGCCGGCGTCGTCGGTCGACGCGAACGCCGCCAGCAGGGTCCGGACGACCTCCGGCGACCGCAGCAGCCGCACGGTGACCTCGGTGGCGATCCCGAGCGTGCCCTCGGAGCCGACGAACGCACCCAGCAGGTCGTAGCCGGGCGGGTCGGGAGCCTTGCCGCCGAGCCGCACCACCGCACCGTCCGGCGTGACCAGCTCGGCGCCGAGCACGTGGTTGGTCGTGAAGCCGTACTTCAGGCAGTGCGCGCCGCCGGAGTTCTCCGCGACGTTGCCGCCGATCGTGCACACCTGCTGGCTGGACGGGTCGGGGGCGAAGTAGTAGCCGTGCGGTGCCGCGGCCCGGGTGACCTGCAGGTTGATCACGCCCGGCTCCACCACCGCGCAGTGGTTGGCGGCGTCGACCTCGACGATGTCGCGCAACTGGGAGGTGACGATGAGCACGCCGTCGGCACGCGGCAGCGCGCCGCCGGATAGCCCGGTGCCGGACCCGCGGGCGACGAACGGCACGCCGGCGTCCGCACACGCCCGCACGGCCGCGGCCACCTGGGCCGCGGTCCGCGGCAGCACCACGACCGCCGGCATCACCTTGTAGTGCGCCAGGCCGTCGCACTCGTAGGTGCGCAGCTGCTGGCGGTCGGTGAGCACCGCGTCCGCACCGACGTCCGCACGCAGCCGGGCGGCCAGGGCTTGCACGTCCATCCGCGCCTCCGCCGTCAGGGCATCCGCTCGTACGCCGGAAGGGTCAGGAAGTCGGCGAAGTCGTCGGACAGCGCCATCTCGGTGAACAGGGCCCGCGCGTCGTCCCAGCGGCCCTGCCCGAACGCGTCGGCGCCGACCCGCTCCCGGATCGCGGCGACCTCCTCGTCGACGACGCGGCGGACGAGGTCCCGGGTCACCGGTTGCCCGTCGGAGAGCCGCACGCCGTTGTGCAGCCACTGCCAGACCTGGGAGCGGCAGATCTCGGCGGTGGCGGCGTCCTCCATGAGGTTGTTGATGCCGACCGCGCCGGTGCCGCGCAGCCAGGACTGGAGGTACTGCACCCCGACGCTGACGTTCGTGCGTAGGCCCGCCTCGGTGACCTCACCCGGCGTCGACGCGACGTCGAGCAGCTGCTCGGCGGTGACCGACACGTCGTCGCGCTCCCGGTCGATCTGGTGCGGCCCGTCGCCGAGCACCGCGTCGAACACCTCCCGGCACAGCGCCACCATGCCGGGGTGCGCCACCCAGGAGCCGTCGAAGCCGTCGCCGGCCTCGCGGGTCTTGTCGTCGCGGACCTTGGCGAAGGCCTGCGCGTTGACGTCGGGGTCCTTGCTCGGGATGAACGCCGCCATGCCGCCGATGGCGTGGGCGCCGCGCTGGTGGCAGGTGTGCACGAGTAGCTCGGTGTAGGCGCGCATGAACGGCACGGTCATCGTCACCGAGTTGCGGTCGGGCAGCAGGAACTCGCGGCCGCGGGTGCGGAAGCTCTTGATGACGCTGAACATGTAGTCCCAGCGGCCGGCGTTGAGCCCGGCGGAGTGCTCGCGCAGCTCGTACAGGATCTCCTCCATCTCGAACGCCGCCGGGTAGGTCTCGATCAGGACGGTGGCGCGGATGGTGCCGCGGGGGATGCCGAGCCGGTCCTGGGCGTGCACGAAGACGTCGTTCCACAGCCGGGCCTCGAGGTGGCTCTCCAGCTTGGGCAGGTAGAAGTACGGGCCTGCGCCGCGGTCCAGCTGCAGCTGCGCGCAGTGGAACAGGTAGAGGCCGAAGTCGACGAGGCTGCCCGACATCCGCTCGCCGTCGACGAGCAGGTGCTTCTCCGGCAGGTGCCACCCCCGGGGCCGTACGACGATGGTGGCGAGGTCGTCGCCGAGGCTGTAGTGCTTGCCCTGCTCGGAGGTGAACTCGAGCTTGCGCTCGATCGCGTCGCGCAGGTTGAGCTGGCCCTGGACCATGTTCTCCCAGAGCGGGGTGTTGGCGTCCTCCTGGTCGGCCAGCCACACCTTGGCGCCGGAGTTCAGCGCGTTGATGGTCATCTTCGCGTCGGTCGGGCCGGTGATCTCGACCCGCCGGTCGACCAGGCCGGGGGCCGGGTCGGCGACGCGCCAGCCGGCGTCGTCGCGGATGTCCTTGGTGTCCGGCCGGAAGCCGAGGGTGCCGCCGGCGGCCAGGTCGTCGTACCGCTGCGCGCGGGCGGTGAGCAGCTCGCGGCGGCGCGGCTCGAAGGCGCGGTGCAGGTCGGCGAGGAAGTCGAGCGCGGCCGGGGTCAGCACCTCGTCGAAACGCTCGCCGCCCAAACCGGTGTCGGCGGCGATGTCCACGTTCGCCGGTGTCGTCATCGGCCCTCCCGGGCGACTCGCACGGACGGCTTCCGCTGTGCGGAAGCAGGGTTTCCGCCTTCTGGGGACGCTAGTGGAGTGCGCCGGGCCGGTCAACCGTCGGGCCGGTCGCCGGGCACCAGGCTGAGCTCGGCGGCGAAGCGCGCCGCGAGGCGTTGCATCTGCGGGACCACACGCGCGCAGACCTCGTCGGTGAGGCGAGCCTGCGGACCCGACACCGACATGGCGGCGACCGCACCGCCGTCGCCGGGCACCGGCACCGCGAAGCAGCGGACGCCGACCTCCTCCTCCCCGGCGTCCACCGCGAAGCCGCGGGCGCGGATCTCGGCGAGCTGGGCCAGCAGCACGTCGAGGTCGGTGATGGTGTCCGGCGTACGGCGGGGGAGCCCGCTGCGGCGCAGCAGCCGCTCGGCGTGGTCCGCCGGCAGGTCGCTGAGCAGCACCTTGCCGACCGCGGTGCAGTGCGGCAGCACCCGGTTGCCGACCTCGGTGAACATCCGCATCCGGTGCCGGGACGCCACGCTGGCGACGTACACGACGTGGTCGCCCTCGAGCAGCGCGAGGTTCGCGGTCTCGCCGCTGTCCTCCATCAGCTCGGTGAGGAACGGCTGCGCCTGCGTGCCGAGGAGGCGGCTGGCCGCCTCGCCGAGACCGATCAGCGGCGCGCCGAGGCCGTAGCGACGGGCGCCGTCGCGGCGCACGTAGCCGCGGTGCTCCAGCGTCTTAACGAGCCGGTGGATCGTGGTCAGAGGCATGCCGGTGGCCGCGGCCAGCTCGCTAAGGCTGACCTCACCGGTGGCACAGGCGATGTGCTCGAGGACGTCGAGCGCGCGCTCGACCGACTGGATGCCGGTGCCGCCTGCACTCATCGTGACCGCCTTCCCGGACCGGCCGTCCGGCGCGGTGCCCCTCGTGCGCCTGGGCGGCAGCCTACTGCTGCGCTGCGGAAGGCGGCCGGCGCGCGGTGGCGTTGCTCGGCACACGACCGCCGTTGCTCGGCGAGCGACCACCGAGCGCCCAATGTTCCGGTTCCACCGGTCCCTCAGCGAGTAACGCGCCAGCACGGCGGGAGGCTGGCCGGCTGCGGGACCGGAGTCCCGGCCGGGTCCGGCCGGGGACGGGTCATGCGGTCCGCAGCGCCGGCAACCACGCCCGCCGGAACCGCCGCTGAGGAGGATCGTGTACGTCGGAGCGCTGATTTCCCTCCTCAGCGGCGCTCCGGATCACTCCACGACGAGCACCACCAGGCTCCGCGGACCGTGCACCCCCTCGACCCGGTTCAGCTCGATGTCGCTGGTCGCGGACGGTCCGCTGACCCAGGTCTGCGGCCGGGCCGGGTCCAGCGCGGCCACGGCGTCGGGTACGTCGGCCAGCACCCGCGCCGACTCCACGACGCACACGTGCAGGTCCGGCAGCAGCGTCAGCGCACGGCGTCCCTGCCGCGGACCGGAATCGAGCACCAGAGTCCCGGTCTGGGCGATCGCCACCGCGCAGCCGGTCACGGCGGCGCCGCAGGCGTCGAGCCCCGACACGGACAGCGGCGGGTCGTCTCGGCGTACCTCCGCGTCGACCTCGGCCAGCCACCACCCCGGCAGGTCGGCCGGCACCGCCACAGACCGCACGTCCCGCACCGCCACCGCCTCCGCGACGGCCGTGGCCAGCTGCGACACTGCAACCGGGCGCACCTCGGCCCGGTAGTCGGCCGCCCGCGCGCAGAACAGCCCGACCAGGTCTCCGTTCGCGTGCGCCCGCCGGTAGTCCCGCGGCACCTGTAGCGCGCCTGCGTCCACCGCGGCCACGGCCGACCGGACCCGCGCGAGGATCTCGTCCCGCGCCGTCACCGGTCCTCCTGGCCGCGGCCACGGGTACGACGCCACCACCCCCGGAACGACTCACCGGGCAGCACCGGCGCGTCGCGGGTGGAAGTCCAGCGCGCCAGCGGCCCCGGCAGTCGGCGCATCCGTCGGCCGGCGAGCCCCCGGCCGGCAACCGCGGCAACCCGCTCCAGGGCGCCCAGCCGGCGCGGCGAGCTGAACGTCCACCGCGCAGCGTCCATGGCCAGCTGCTCCGGTGTGGGGACCCGTTGCCCACGCCGCGCGTCGATCACCTGCGCCCGCAGCTCCAGCAGCACCTCGGGGATGTCGATGCGGACGGGGCAGGCGTCGAAGCAGGCGCCGCAGAGGCTGGACGCGTAGGGCAGCGCAGCGTCGTGGGGATCCTCCACCCCGTGCAGCAGCGGGTTGAGGATGGCCCCGATCGGGCCCGGGTACACCGAGCCGTAGGCGTGCCCGCCGGTGCGCTCGTAGACGGGGCACACGTTCAGGCACGCCGAGCAGCGGATGCACCGCAGCGCCTGGCGCCCGACCTCGTCGGCGAGCGCCCGGGTGCGGCCGTTGTCGAGGAGTACGACGTGCAGCCGCTGCGGACCGTCGCCCGGGGTCACGCCGGTCCACGTCGAGGTGTACGGGTTCATCCGCTCGCCGGTGGACGAGCGCGGCAGCAGCTGCAGGAACACCTCGAGGTCACGCCACGTCGGCACCACCTTCTCGATGCCGACGACCGAGATCAGCGTCCGCGGGAGGGTCAGGCACATGCGGCCGTTGCCCTCGGACTCCACGACGACGAGCGTCCCGGTGTCGGCGACGGCGAAGTTCGCCCCGGACACCGCGACCTGCGCGGACAGGAACTTCTCCCGCAGGTGCAGCCGCGCCGCCTCCGCCAGCCGGGCCGGCTCGTCGGTCAGGTCGGCCGGCGCGGCGCGGCCGTGCCGGCCCATGGACCGCAGGAAGATCTCGCGGATCTCCGCGCGGTTGCGGTGGATCGCCGGCACCAGGATGTGGCTGGGCAGGTCGTCGCCGAGCTGCACGATCAGCTCGGCGAGGTCGGTCTCCCAGGCCGCGACGCCGGCCGCACCGAGCGCCTCGTTCAGCCCGATCTCCTGCGTGGCCATCGACTTGACCTTGACCACCTCGTCGACGCCCTCCGCGCGGACCAGGTCGACCACGACGCGGTTGGCCTCGGCGGCGTCGCGGGCCCAGTGCACGGTGCCGCCGGCGGCGGTGACCGCCGCCTCGAACCGCAGCAGGTAGGTGTCGAGGGCGGCCAGCGTCCGGTCCTTGATCGCCGCGCCGGCGACGCGCAGCTGCTCCCAGTCGTCGAGCTCGGCGACCACCGACTCCCGCTTGCGGCGGATCGTGGACGTGGCCACGGCGAGGTTGCGGCGCAGCTGCGTGTCGTGCACCGCCGCTGCGGCGGCCTGCGGGAACGGCGGGATGCCGAGGAACGCCGTGCTCATCGCCGCACCGCCGCCGGTTGCGCCTCCGTCGACGCCAGCACCTCGGCCAGGTGCATCGTCCGCACGCCGGAGCGCAGCCGGGACAGGGCACCGCCGACCTGGCTGAGGCAGGAGTTGTCGCCAGCGACGAGCACCTCGGCTCCGGTGTCGCGGACGTGGCGCACCTTGTCGGCGCCCATCGCGACGGACACGTCGGCGTTCTTCAGCGCGAACGTGCCGCCGAAGCCGCAGCACTCCTCGGCGTGCGGCAGCGGGACGAGGTCGAGGCCGCGCACCGCGCGCAGCAGCCGCAGCGGCCGGTCACCGACGCGAAGCAACCGCAGCGAGTGGCAGGTGGGGTGGTAGGTCACCCGGTGCGGGAAGTACGCGCCGACGTCCTCGACGCCGACCACGTCGACGAGGAACTCCGACAGCTCGTACACCCGCTGCCCGGTCCGCTCCGCGCGGTCGGCCAGGGCGGTGCCGCCGTACTGGCGCGCGACCCGGCCGTGGTGGGCGCGGGCCATGCCCACGCACGAGGCGGAGGGCGCCACGACCGCGTCGTACGGCGCGAACACGTCGGCGAAGCGCGCCACCAGCGGCAGGCACTCCCGCTGGTACCCGGTGTTGTAGTGCAGCTGGCCGCAGCAGGTCTGCGCCAGCGGGAAGTCGACCGCGCACCCGAGCCGCTCCAGCACCTGCACGGTCGCCCGGCCGGTGTCGGGGAACACCGCGTCGTTGAAGCAGGTGACGAAC
>JALYMZ010000046.1 GCA_030773435.1 Actinomycetota bacterium
GGCTCCCACCGGTCCTGCAGGCGGTGCCGGTCGCCGCCGGCCGGGAGCAGGCGGGTCGGCTCGGGGTCGGTGCGGTCGCCGCCCGGCGAGGTGCCGGGAACCGGGATGCGCTGCGTCGCGTCGTCGACCCCGCCACGTGGCTCGCCGTAGAGCCAGTCGTAGTCCGGTCGCTCGGCGTCGCCCCCACGGTCCGGCATGGCTCAGACGGTACCGGCTCTCGGCGCGCCGTGACAGTCGTGACTGCTGTGACTCCTGATACTGGCTCTCATGGCCACCGCGGTGACCCTCTCCACCCAGGACCAGGCCGGCCGAGTCCGCTTTCGGCGGGCACTGACCCTGCTGGTCATGACGCTGCTGCTGCCGGGGTCGGCCCAGCTGGTGGCCGGCAACCCGCGGCTGGGGCGTCTTGCCCTGCGCGTCCTCGCCGGCACGGCGGCGGTGTTCGTCCTCACGGTCGGCGTCGGTCTGCTGTGGCCCTCGGTCATCGCGGCCGCGCTGTTCGACTCCACAGTGCTCGGCATCCTGCGCGTCGTACTGGTGGCCCTGGCGCTCGGCTGGGCCGTCCTGTTCGTCGACGCGTGGCGGCTGGGTGCCCCGCTCGCCCTGGCGCAGCGGTACCGGCTCACCGTGTTCTCGGTCAACGGGGCCCTGTGCGCGGTGGCCTCCGGGGCCCTGCTGTTCAGTTCGCACCTGGTGGCAGTGCACCGATCGCTCATCGTGGACATGTTCGACAGCGTCCAGCAGTCCAGCGTCGAGGACGGCCGCTACAACGTCCTGCTGCTCGGCGGGGACGCAGGCGGGACCCGCAGCGGCATTCGGCCGGACAGCATCACGGTGGCCAGCATCGACGAGGACACGGGCCGCACGGTGCTGCTCGGGCTGCCGCGCAACCTCGAGAACGCGCCGTTCCCGCCGGGTACGCCGATGCACAAGGCGTACCCGGCCGGGTTCACCTGCGACGGCTGTTACCTCAACGCCGTCTACACCTGGGCGACCGACCATCGCGCCGCGTTCGACCCGAGCATCGACGACGTGGGCGCCTGGGCGACGGCACGGACGGTCGAGGAGATCACCGGCCTGAAGATCAACTACCACGTCATCGTGGACATGCGCGGGTTCCGCGACCTCGTCGACGCGGTCGGCGGGGTCACCGTCACGGTCGCGGAGCCGATCCCGATCGGGGGCGGTGGCAGCCCGATCACCGGCTGGATCCCGCCCGGCCGCCAGCACCTGGACGGTTTCGAGACGTTGTGGTTCGCCCGCAGCCGCGAGACCACCGACGACTACTCGCGCATGGCGCGGCAGAAGTGCGTGCTCAACGCGATGCTGCAGCAGCTGCGCCCGCACACCGTGCTGACCCGCTTCCAGGACCTCGCCGACGCCAGCAAACGCGTGGTTCACACCGACATCCCCGCCTCCGAGCTGAGCACCTTCCTCGAGCTCGCCGGCAAGGCGAAGGCACTGCCCGTCGCCACGGTGTCGTTCGTGCCGCCGAGGGTCCGGACCTACGACCCCGACTACGACGCGATCCGCGCCCTCGTCGACGCGGCCATCGCCCGCGCCGAGGCCGCCGACGAGCCCGACACCGCGAACGCGGGCGACCCGGTCGCGCCGCACCGTCAGCACCCCGGGCGGGAGCAGCGACGCGACCAGCGGGGCGACGACACGCAGTCCAACAGCGCCAGCGACCTGCGCGCCTCCTGCGCCTGACCCGGCCGCGGGTCGGCGCGTGCGTCTGGAGTGGCGTGGTGCCGCGTCTAGACTTGCCGCGCACCCGAGCCAGGAGTTCTGTTTACGTGAAGGCTGATCTCGTCGTCGTCGGATCCGGGTTCTTCGGGCTGACGATCGCCGAACGCTGCGCCGCCGAGCTGGACCTCGACGTCTTGGTGCTGGAGCGGCGCCACCACATCGGCGGCAACGCCTACAGCGCCGCCGAGCCCGAGACCGGCATCGAGGTGCACCAGTACGGCGCGCACCTGTTCCACACCTCCAACGAGCGCGTGTGGCGGTACGCCAACCGGTTCACCGCGTTCACCGGATACCAGCACCGGGTCTTCTCCATCTACGCCGGCCGGGTCTACCCCATGCCGGTCAACCTCGCGACGATCTGCGAGTACTTCGGGCGCTACATGACCCCGGACCAGGCGCGCGCCCTGGTGGCCGAGCAGGCCGGCGAGATCGACTCGGCTGCGGCACAGAACTTCGAGGAGAAGGGCATCTCGCTGGTCGGGCGTCCGCTGTACGAGGCGTTCTTCCGCGGCTACACCGCCAAGCAGTGGCAGACCGACCCCAAGGAGCTGCCCGCCGCGATCGTGTCGCGCCTTCCGGTGCGCTACAACTTCGACAACCGGTACTTCAACGACACCTACGAGGGGCTTCCGGTCGACGGCTACACCGCCTGGCTGGAACGCATGGCCGACCACCCCCGGATCGATGTCCGCCTGGAGACGGATTTCTTCGACCTGCGCGACGACGTCCGCGGGTGCGTCCCCGTCGTCTACACCGGACCCGTCGACGCCTACTTCGACAACCAGGCCGGCGAGCTGTCGTGGCGCACCCTGGACTTCGAGGTCGAGGTCAAGCCGGTCGGGGACTTCCAAGGTACGTCGGTGATGAACTACGCCGACGAGGACGTCCCCTACACGCGGATCCACGAGTTCCGGCACTTCCATCCCGAACGCACCTGGTATCCCAAGGACAAGACCGTGATCATGCGTGAGTTCTCACGCTTCGCCGAGAAGGGGGACGAGCCCTACTACCCGGTCAACACCGCCGAGGACCGAGACAAGCTGCTCGTCTACCGCGACCTGGCCAAGACGGAGCCGGACGTGCTCTTCGGCGGGCGGCTCGGCACGTACAAGTACCTCGACATGCACATGGCGATCGGGTCCGCACTGACCATGTTCGACAACAAGCTGCGCCCTCACTTCGCCGGCGGCGCGCCGATCGACAGCGGCGGAGTCGAGACATGACGGCGACCCTCGGCGCACACATGGTGCCGCCGCTCGAGGAACCCGGTCAGGGAGGCGGGCTGCGGGACGTCTTCCGGCACCGGTACCTGCTGAGGCTGCTGGTGCGCAAGGAGCTGCGGGTCCGCTACCAGGGCACCGTCTTCGGTTTCGCGTGGAGCTACGTGAAGCCGCTGGTGCGCTTCGCCGTCTACTTCGTGGTGATCGGCTTCATCATGGGGCTCGACCGCAGGGTGCCCAACTTCGCCGTCCACATCGTGGCCGGCATGGTGATGGTGCACTACTTCAACGAGACGTTCAGCGCGGGCACCAAGTCCGTGGTGAAGAACCGGGCGCTGGTGCAGAAGATCTACCTGCCGCGGGAGATGTTCCCGGTAGCCTCGACCCTCGTCTCGGCGGCGAACATCGTGCCGGGGCTGATCATCCTGTTCCTCTTCGCCGTCCTGACCGGGTGGTATTTCGAATGGGTGATGATCCCCGCCGTCCTGCTGGGGTTCGCGCTCATGACCGTCTTCGGCATGGCGGTCGGGCTGCTGTTCAGCGCCTTCAACGTGTACTACCGCGACTTCTCCAAGGTCGTGGAGGTACTGCTCATGCTGACGTTCTGGTCGACGCCGCTGATCTACGGCTTCGACCGCATCTGGAACCGGTTCGTCGTCGACCTCGACATGCGCTGGGCGGTCGAGATCTATCTGGCCAACCCACTGGCCATCGTGGTGATGCTCTTCCAGCGCGCCTTCTGGCTGCCGACCGTGGCGAACGAGCCGAACGTCGACCCCGAGAAGCTGATGCTGGCACCGAACCTGTTCGAACGCGGGCTGGTCATGCTCGTGATCAGTGTTGGGCTGCTGTTCCTCGCTCAGCGCGTGTTCACGCGCCTCGAGGCCAGCTTTGCGGAGCAGCTGTAGATGTCGACGTCCATCCGGATGGAGCACGTCAGCAAGCAGTTCACCTTGCGGCACGCCAAGACGATCCGGCGCATGGCGGTTCGGGTGGCCCACGGCAAGCCGCTCAAGGACGGGTTCCTCGCGGTCAACGACGTGTCGTTCGACGTACACCAGGGTGAGGCGGTCGGCCTGATGGGCCACAACGGGTCCGGCAAGAGCACCCTGCTGAAGCTGGTGTCCGGCGTGATGCGACCCGACGAGGGTCAGGTGCTGGTGGCCGGACGGATCGCCGGCCTGATCGGGGTCGGTGCGGGTTTCCATCCCGAGCTGTCCGGTCGCGACAACATCTACCTGAACGGCGCGATCCTCGGCATGGGCGAGACTGAGATCAACCGCAAGATGGACTCCATCGTCGACTTCGCCCAGGTCGACAGGTTCCTCGACACCGAGGTGCGGCACTACTCCTCGGGCATGTACATGCGGCTCGGCTTCGCGGTCGCCGTCCACGCCGAGTCCGACGCGTTCCTCATCGACGAAGGCCTGGCGGTCGGCGATGCGCCGTTCAAGCGCAAGTGCATCCGCAAGATCAAGGAGCTGCACGCGGAGGGCCGCACGCTGTTCCTGGTCAGCCACAACGCCAAGCAGGTCGCCAGGCTGTGCGACCGGGCACTGGTCCTCGAGCAGGGCCGCCTGGTGCTGGACGGCACTCCCGAGGAGGCCAAGAAGTTCCTCGGCGGCGATGACGACGAGGACATCGAGGGCGACGAGCTGTAGCCCGGCCGTAGGGTGGGCCGCACCATGGACGAGCGTCCGACGGAGGCCCGGGCTGCAGCTGCGTGCGAGGTGACCGACGCCGGGATCGTCGTCGCAGGTGACGTCGACGCGGTGCTCGACGTGCTGGTCGACGGCCGGCGGGTGTGGTCGTTCGCGCCGAGTCGCGACACCGTCGTCGACAAGGAGCGCCGGCTGGCTCGGTGGCCGGATGCGCTGCGGCCGTTCCTGTCCGGGCGGGCGCGGGTGAGTGTGCGCGAGCACCTGTCCGGTCGGGTGCACCTGGAGCGCGACGTCCGGTTGGGCCACGCCTCCGCCCCGATGTCGGTCCGGGACGCCGACGGCCGGCCGCTGGCCGTGGACAAGAGCGGTCGCCTGCAGCCGACGTTCGCCGAGCGGGACCGGTCCTCCGTGGCGACCCTAGTAGGAACTGTCGACGACGTGCTGCGGCTGCTCGCCGAGGACGGAGGCGTACCGGCGTTCCTCAGTTTCGGCTGCCTGCTCGGCGCGGTCCGGTCGGGTCACCTGATCGGTCATGACTCCGACGCGGACGTGTCATACCTGAGTGCACACACCCATCCGGTCGACCTCGCCCTGGAGTCCTATCACCTCGAGCGGCTCGCGCAGCGACTGGGATGGACGACGCGGCGGATGTCCGGCGGCGACTTCAAGGTCATGGCGCCGCTGCCCGACGGCGGTCAGTGCGGCATCGACGTCTTCACCGCGTTCTACGCCGACGGGCTCCTGCACATGATGCCGACGGTCCGGTCGCCGGTCCCTCGTCGTGCGCTGCTGCCGCTGGGCACCGTGGAACTGGCCGGCCGCCGGCTGCCGGCGCCGGCCGCCCCGGAGGCTCTGCTGGCGGCGACGTACGGCGAGGGCTGGCGGGTTCCCGACCCCGCTTTCCTCTTCTCCCCGCCCTCGGCGACCCGTCGCCGGTTGACCGGCTGGTTCCGTGGCGAGCGGCGGCACCGCCGGTTCTGGGACGAGTTCTACACCGGCGAGGCGAGCGCCGGCGTACCCGTGCACCCCTCGCCCTTCGCGCTGTGGGTGCGCCAGCGGGAGCACCCGCCAGGGCTGGTCGTCGACGTCGGTTCCGGCACCGGCCGCGACGCGTTGTGGTTCGCCGGGCAGGGCTTCGACGTGGTCGGCGTCGACTACTCCGGTCCGGCGGTCGCCGAGGCCGCCGAGCAGGCGGTCCGGCGCGGGCTGCGGGCCTCCTTCCAGACGCTTAACCTCTACGACCTGCGCCAGGTGCTGACCTGCGGCGCCCTCCTCGCGCGCCATCCGGAGGGGCGCCGGGCGCTCTACGCCCGCTTCCTCGTGCACGCCCTGGAGGACGAAGGCAGGCACAACCTGTGGCTGTTGGCTGGCATGGCGCTGTCGCGAGGCGGGCGGCTCTACCTGGAGTTTCGCACCGAGCAGGACGGCACGACGCGACACACCTTCGGTGAGCACTTCCGCCGGCTGCTCAGTGCCGACCGGGTCGTGCAGGAGCTGGAGTCGGCGGGTGCGGAGGTGGAGGATCGACTCCAGGGCCGCGGGATGGCGAGATATCGGGACGAGGATCCGCACGTGTGTCGGTTGGTGGCCAGGTGGACGGGGTGAGAGGTCGGCTCGACGGTGCGGGCCGGCGGGTCCGGGCGCGGCTGGGCAGGGCGTCGCCGCGCAGCGCGGCACCGGCCCCCGGTGACCACGCCGACCTGGAGGCGGCGATTCTGCTGGCCCGGCAGGCGCGGCGGGTCGCAGTACGCGCTGAGGAGCGCAGCAAGGCCGTCCCGGAGCTGCGCCGGCAGGTCAAGGAGCTGCAGGCGGAGGTGCAGGAGGCCCGCCACCTGAACCGGCGGCTCGCCGACCTCATCGACGTGGTCGCCCACGTCCTGCTGCCGCCGTCCGGCGCCGAGGACGAGGTGCGCCGGCGGCTGGAGCGGTTCGCGGCAACCCTGCGCGGTGACCCCACGGGCTCGACGGAGGAGTCGGGCCGTGGCTGAGTTCGAGTCACCCGCGCCGGCGGCCTCCGGCACGGACCAGCCGGGCGACCCATCGGGCGGCGTCCGCGAGCCTCCAGTACCCGTGGCGTACCCGCGTGAGGCTGGGGTGGTCAGCGCTCATAAGGATGAGCCTCTCCCGGACCGGACGCCGCTCCCAGCGGTCCAGGCGTTCACGCAGCTGCTGCTGCTCCTGGCTGGCCTGGTCGAGCTTTCGGCGTAGCTGCTGGCGGGCCGTGGCCTCGTCGCGCACCAGGGCCAGCAGGTGCAGGGTGGCCTGCAGCCCCACCGAGAGCAGCTCGTCGGTACCGGCCTGTGGCGGCGGCCGGACGTCCAGCGGTGGCCGCAGGACCAGGTCGTCGAGGCTGCCCACGACGCGGTAGCCGGCGTCCTGCAGCTCGCGCGCCATCTCACGAGAACGCTCCGCCGCCCAGCCCGCGGCCGCCGCACCGATGCCGAACCGGCGCTGCTCGGGCTGCTGGCTGAGCACCTGCTGCGCCAGCCGGTCCTTGAACCAGCGGTGCTGGCCGGCGGGAGTGAAGAAGCGCTGTCGATCGAGGTTGACCAGGCGCAGGAATTCCACCTGCGCGGCGCCGAGCGACTCGTTCGCCCGGACGACGTCGATGCTGCAGCACCCGGGGTCGACGCCGAGCACCGTGGCAAACCGCCGCCACAGCACGTCCGGCGGCGCCCCCGCCGGCGGCACGGTGACGAGGTGCATCTGTTCCGCGGGGACGTGCCGGGCCCACCGCCGGGCCAGGTCGCCGACGTGCTGGACCTTCCAGAACCAGGTGGCCGCCGGGCCGTGTCGGATGACCTGCTCGACGAAGCCCACGAGGTCGAGGGTCGAGCCGTGCTTGACGTGCTCCTGCCACTCCGCAGGAACCTGCCGGAGCAGGTCCCGCGCGGTGATGACCACGTGCACCTCGGCGGGCGCCAGGGCGGCGACGGCCCCTCCGGCCTGGTCCGTGTCCGCTGCGGCGAGCAGCTCGTGGGTGATGAGCGCGTCGGCGTCCCATTTCCCCACCGTCTCCCGGAGCAGCCGCCATCCGCGTGCCGCCTGCTCCTTCCGGCCGGCCGCGGCGACCACGTCACGGATCGCCAGCGTGGCCTCGTAGTGGCGCTCGTGGTCGAAGGGCACGAGCAGCCCCTGCGCACGCAACGCCGCCGCGTTGCCGTGCGCGACCGCCTGCAGGAAGCTGGTGCCGCTCTTCGGCGTCCCGACGTGGAGGAACACGCGTCGCGCCACCACCGACCTCCTCTGCAGCAGGGGGCACCGCAGCCCGCCAGGGCGCTGGACGCTATCAGCCGCGTGTCCGCAAGACCGCGTCTGCGGACGGCCCGGAGCCGACGGTAACGTCGGTAGAGTGCCACGCGTGTCGGGAGGCGAGGTACGCGTCTACCTCCATGTCGGAATGGCGAAGACCGGCACGACGTATCTGCAGAACCGCTGCTGGGCGAATCGCCGGTTCCTGGCCGAGCAGGGCCTCTGCTATCCGGGGACGCAGCGCGGCGCCCACTTCCAGGCGTCGATCGACCTGCGGGCCACCCCCTTCGTCGGGGAGGAGTCGACGTACGTACCCGGCGCCTGGGACGAGGTGGCCACGGCGGCGCGCTCGGCGCGTGACCGGGCGCTGATCTCCCACGAGACCCTCGCCCGCGCGACAGCGGAGCAGGCGGACCGGGCGCTGCGGTCGCTGGCGCCGGCGCAGGTCCACGTCGTCGTCACCGTGCGGGACCTCGCCCGCCAGATCCCGGCCGTGTGGCAGGAGATGGTGAAGAACCGCGGTGTGCTCGGGTACGGCGAGTTCCTCACCGCGATCACCGCCGCGTCGCCGGGTCGGATCGGCAGCACCTTCTGGCTCGGTCAGGACGTCGTGGACACCCTGCGCCGCTGGACCGCCGCCATCCCGCCGGAGCGCGTGCACGTCGTCACCGTCCCGCCGGCCGGTGCCCCGCGGGGGACGCTGTGGGATCGGTTCTGTGCGCCGCTGGGGCTCGACCCGCGCACCGCACGGCGCGACGTCTCCACGGTCAACACGTCCATGGGAGTCGCGCAGGCGGAGTTCCTGCGGCGCATCAACCCGACCCTGCACCGCCGCCTGGAGTGGCCGCTGTACGCGCGCGCGGTCAAGCACGGCCTGGTCAACCGACTCGCGGCCGCGGACGATGCCGTCCGGCTGCGGGTTCCGCCGGACCTGCACCCGTGGCTGAAGGAGCGCAGCGAGGCCATGATCGCCGGTCTCGCCGCGGGCGGGTACGACGTGGTGGGCGACCTCGCCGATCTGCGGCCGGTGCTCGAGGACGTGCCGGCCGCCATGCCGGAGGACGTCGGCGCGGACCAGCTGCTCGAGGTCTGCGGCAC
>JALYMZ010000047.1 GCA_030773435.1 Actinomycetota bacterium
TCGCCGACCCGCTCGGCGCCGACCCCGACGTCGCGTGGCTGGTGCTGACCCGCTACACCGTGGGGGCAGTCGAGCTGGTGCCGCTGCCGGGCTGACGGCCTGTCATCGCCTGCCGTGCTGGGCATGACAGGCCGGCTGGGATGCTGGCGGCATGGCGGCCTGGCACGGCGATGAGCACCGGTGACCGGTGGCGGACCGGCTCTGCTGCGGGTGCGCCGCGCCGGCGACGTCGACCTGTGTGTCGCGCTGCTGCGGGTCGTGCACGAGCACGACCGGTATCCGTACCGGTGGCCGGCGCGGCCGCGAGAGTGGCTGCGGCCGTCGTCGCTGGCCCAGGCGTGGCTCGCCGCGGATGACGACGGTGTGGTCGGGCACGTCGCGCTGTGCAGGGCTGAGGGTGAGGACGAGGATGCGATGGCCACGTGGTCCTCGAAGGTCGGTGCCGGTGCGGTGCCGGTGATGGCCGTGTCGCGGTTGTTCGTCGCGCCGGCCGCCCGCGGCCGTGGCACCGGTCGCTGGCTGCTCGGCACCGCGGTGGCCGCGGCGCGGGACCGCGGTGCCGAGCCGGTGCTCGAGGTCACGTCGCTGAACGCGGACGCGGTTGGGCTGTACCGGCGCCTGGGGTGGCACGAGGTCGGCTCAGTGCGTCGGCCCTGGCTGCCCGAGGATGCGCGCTCGTTGCTGTTCGTGGCGCCGTGAGGCGCGGGCTCGAGAGGTGGCGGTCTGTGTGCGGCTGGCTTCCCGGCGCCTCGGAAACCGGTCACAGACGACACCGACACGCCGATCGGTCCCGGCCGCCGGCGCGAAACCGGTCACAGACGACATCGACACGCCGAGGGGTGACTGTCGTTAGTGACCGGTTCTGCAACCGGCTCCCCGACGCCCGCAAACCGGTCACGAACGACCCCGACACACCGGTCGCTCCCGCCCGCCGGCTAGCGCCGGGAGGTGGCGTCCGGCGCCGGAAGGTCCAGCTCGAACCACACCGTGGTGCCGTCGGCACTGCGCTCCGCGCTCCACGCGGTCGTCAGCGCCTCGACCAGAGCAAGTCCGCGCCCCGAGATCACGTCCGGTTCGCGGTGGGTCGCAGGGTGCACCACCCCACGGCTGCCGTGGTCCTGTACCAGCACGAGCAGCCGCTCGTCGTCCAGCCGCATCGTCACCCGGGGTGGCGTGCCGGAGTGGATGATCGCGTTGGTGACCAGCTCGGACAGGCACAGCTGCGCGGTGTCGACGACGTCGCCGTCCACGCCCCAGTCCGCCAAGCGCCGACGCAGGAACCTGCGCGCCAGCGGCGATGCCGACGTGTCCGCCGGCAGGTCCTCCACGGCGGTACGCAGCCGCCGCGACGCGGTGCTGGTCAGGGCCAGCATGGTCACGTCGTCGTCGGCATGCCGAGTCGAGACCAGGGCACCGAGCCGCACGCAGAGCTCACGGGGGTTGCGCCGGCGCGACTCAACCTCGTCGATGTGCTCGCACAGCCCGGTGAGCCCGGCGGCGAACGGCGTACTGCGCGACTCCACCAGCCCGTCGCTGTACAGCAGCACCGTCGCCTCGTCGGTGAGGTCGATGGTGGTGTGCGGCCACGGACCGCCACCCAGCCCCAGTGGCGGACCGACCACCGGTGCCGTCACCACGGGCGGACCCGCCGACGGCACTCGCAGCGGTGGCGGATGCCCGGCGAGAGCCAGCGTCAGGCTGCGCCGATCCCGGTCGACCAGGCCGTAGGCGACGGTGACGATCTGCTCCGGTTCGGCGAGCGAGGACACGAGCACGTCGAGCCGGCCGAGCACCAAGCCGGGGCTCGGGTCGAGCAGCGCGTACGCGCGTAAGGCCGAGCGGACCTGACCCATCACGATCGCCGCCGGCACGCCCTTTCCCATGACGTCGCCCAGGGCCACGGCGACTGAGCCGTCCGCCAGCTCGAGGACGTCGTACCAGTCGCCTCCCACGTCGGCTCCGAGCCCACCCGGCTGGTAGTGCGCGCCCAGCGCCAACCCGTCGAGCTCCGGCAGGGACTGCGCATCAGACTGCGCTGCAGCAGCTCGGAGTTCGCCTGCTGGACCTGGTAGGCGAGCCCACGTCGCAGCGCCTGAGCGACCAGGGCCGCGAACGCGTCCAGAAACGCCCGCTCGCCAGCCTCGAACGCGCCCTCCTCGCCGTACGTCAGGAGCAGGCCACCCAGGATCTGGTCGTCGACCACCAAGGGCAGCGCGGCGGTCCGGTGCACGGCGCGCCAGGACTCCTGCGTGGCCAGCCGCGGGTAACGGGCGGCCAGGTCCTTCGACGACGCGACCAGCACGGCCGCACCGGTGCGCACCGTGCGGGCCAGCGGCACGTCGGCGAGCCCGTCGATCTCGCACCAGCGGACACCGCCCGGCCCCAGCACGCCCCCGTCACTCGCGACGAACCGCAGCGCGCGACCGGCGCACTCGCTGATCGCCAGCCCAGCGCGCACCATGCCCTCGATGTCGACGGCGCACTCGAGCGCCGCGCGGGCGACATCGTCGACGGTCACCGCATCGCCGAGGACGGCGGTCGCGCAGCGCAGCAGGACGAGCCGTGCCTCGGCGGCGTCGGCCGCTCCCGGGGACACGCGGTCAATGTAACGACGGACGGGCCCCCGCCGCGCCCGCTTTCTCCCACGTTCATCGGCGGTCAGCCTGCGCAGGGCACCCGAGGAACCGCAGACGAATCGCCGGTGGCGGTGACCGTGGCGCCCCCGCCGGGGGTCTCGGCGATGCGTAGCGTCCCGCCGTGTGCGACCGCGATCCGCCGGCAGACCGCCAGCCCCATGCCGGAGCCGGGGACCCGTGCAGCAGCGGGCAACCGGGTGAGCGGCTGCAACACCCGCTCAGCGTCCTCGGCCGGGATGCCGGGCCCGTGGTCGACGACCTGCACCGCCCAGTCGCCGCCAACAGCCGTGGCCCGTACCTCGACCCGGCATGGGCCGTCGGGGTCGCGGTAGGCAATCGCGTTGAGCAGCAGGTGCCGCAGCAACGTCCGCAATTGACCGACGTCGGCTTCCAGCGGCGCGGGATGCACCTCCACGACGGCTCCCGTGTCGGCCACGACGTCGGCGAGGTCGGCGAGCACCTCGTCGACGACCTTGGTGACATCGACCCGCTGGAGGCGGGGCGGCCCGATCGAGGCGAACTCCACCAGGTCGTCGATCATCGCGCGCATCCGGTGGCCCCCGGAGACGATGCGGTCGGCGAAGCGCACTGCGCGTTCGTCCGCGTTGACCGCCGGCAGCATGGTCAGCGTCTCGGCGAAGCCCATCACCGCGGTCAGCGGCGACTTCAGATCGTGGCTGAGGCGGCCGGCGAAGCCGGCCAGCAGCTCGTCGTACCGGCTCAGTTCGCGCCGGGCCGCGTCGAGCGCGACGGTGCAGCGCCGCAGCTGCAGCAGCTGCACCGCCTGGCCGGCCAGCGCGCGAAGTCCGTCCAGCTGCTCAGAGGTGAGGTCGTGCGCCGCCGTGTCGAGGACACGCAGCTGACCCAGGACGTGCCCGGAGGGTCCGAGCAGCGGGGTGGTGGCTATCGCCTGCAGCGCCTCGCCGTCAGCGCCGAGCGGCGAGACCTCGGCGACACGGTGCCGCCACTCACTGGCCGTGAACCCGTGCGCGTGGTCGCTGTCGGTGACGTCGAGCTCCGCGGCCGGGGCCTGGCACAGCAGCGCGGCGAGCCGGGCCAGCGCCCGGAACGGGTCGAGTGACGGGTCGGCGTCGGCGGTCCCCGTCATGCCGCGATGGTAGGCGACCCACACCGACGACTTGTCAGCCAACCGTCGACCGGTGATGCCGTACGACGACCTGACGACCGGCGATGGGAGGATCAGCGCCGTGCAGTCGCTGTTCCCGACGGCTCCCTCGACGCTGTCCGACGACGACCTCGTCGAGCTGTACGCCTACCCGGTGGAGCGGCCGTGGGTGCGCGCCACGTTCGTCGTCACCGTCGACGGCAGCGTCCAGGGGCCCGACCACCGGTCGGGGTCGATCTCCGACAGCACGGACCGGCGGCTGCTGTCCCTGCTGCGGTCGCTGTGCGACGTCGTCGTCGTCGGAGCGGGTACCGCGCGGGCCGAAGGGTACGGCCCCGTACGCGCCACCGAGACGCGGGCCGCGCTGCGGCGCCGGCTCGGGCTCACCGGCGTACCGGCGATCGCGGTGGTGTCGCGCAGCCTGGACCTGCCGCCGGACCTGCTCGCCGCCGGCGAGGCTCCGACGTTCGTCCTGACCTGCGCCGCGGCTCCCCGCGACCGCGTCGAGAGCCTGCGCGGCTGCTGCGAGGTCGTCGAGGTCGGCGACGACACGGTCGACCCGGCGGCGGCGATGGAGGCGCTGATCGCCCGCGGCTTCCAGCGCATCCACACCGAGGGCGGCCCGCAGCTCCTGCACGGCCTGCTGGCCGACGGCTGCGTCGACGAGATGTGCCTGACCGTGTCGCCGCTCCTGCTCGGCGGGGACGGCTACCGCGTCATCCGCGGTCCGCTGCTCGATCCGCCGGTGCCGCTGCAGCTGCGTCAGCTGCTGCACGACAACGGCACCCTGTTCTGCCGCTACTCCCGAGCCGGAGGCTGACCCGTTCCCGATCGCGGCTACAGCTGCTGCGTGAGCACGTCGGCGAGGTCGAACTTGACCGGTTCCTCGAGCTGTTCGTATATGCAGGATCTCGGGTCGCGGTCGGGGCGCCAGCGGACGAACTGAGCGGTGTGTCGGAAGCGGGGGCCCTCCATGTGGTCGTAGCGGACCTCGGCGACACGGTCCGGGCGCAGCGGTACGAAGGAGAGATCCTTGCCGGCTGCCCAGCGGCTGGACTCGGCGTTGCGAGGTGTCCGCGTGCCGGCCTCCTGCTGGGCCCACGCCCACGGGTGGTCGTCGAAGGTGGTGACCAGCGGCTGCAGTGCGGTGAACAGGTCCTTTCGCATGGCCATCGGGAACGCGCCGACCACGCCGACGTTGGCGAGCGTGCCGTCGTCGGAATAGAGGCCCAGCAGGAGTGACCCGATCCGGTCAGGACCGCTCTTGTGCAGGCGGTACCCGGCTACGACGCACTCGGCGGTGCGCTCGGGCTTGACCTTGAACATGGCTCGCTTGTCCGGCTCGTACGGGCCGTCCAGCGGTTTGGCGATCAGGCCGTCCAGTCCGGCCCCCTCGAACCGCTGGAACCACTCCTCCGCCACCGCTCGGTCGGTGGTGGCCGGGGTGACGTGGACCGGCGGCGAGGCGGGCGCCAGTGCTTCGACCAGCGCGGCACGCCGTTCGGCGAAGGGCCGGCGGCTGTAGTCGGTATCACCCAGCGCGAGCAGATCGAAAGCGACGAAGCGGGCCGGCGTCTTCTGGGCGAGCAGGTTGATCCGGCTCTCCGCGGGATGGATCCGCTGCTGGAGGAGCTCGAAGTCCAGGCGGTCGCCGGACCCGCCGATCACGACGATCTCTCCGTCGATCACGCAGCGCGGCGGCAGCTGCTGGCGGACCGCGTCGACCAGTTCGGGGAAGTAGCGCGTCATCGGCTTCTCGTTGCGGCTGTCGATCTGGACCAGCTCGCCGTCCCTGAAGATGATCGACCTGAAGCCGTCCCACTTGGGCTCGAAGCTCATCGGACCGGTCGGGATGTCCTTGACCGGTTTGGCGAGCATCGGCTTGACCGGCGGCATGATCGGTAGTCGCACCCGCTCATTCTTGCCGACGGCTCGGCGGGCACGGTCGACGACGACCTGGGCGAGGTGCTTGGCTGGCCGGCCGTGCTGACGGCACGATGAGCGCGTGACCGCCGGAGTCGGCTGCGGAGGTGGCGCGATGTACGACGTGGTGCTGCTGGTGGAACAGGCGATGAGCAACGTGGACGCGCGTCAGGTAGCCAGCCTGCACGAGTCGGTCGACGACACCGTCCGGTACCACGTGGTGCTGCCGGTCGAGGACGCCGCCAGCCGGGTCGAGACCGCCCTGGGGTCGATCGCCGCCAGCGAGGTGCTCGCGACATCGGCGATGAACTACCCGGAGATGGACCTGGAGGAGCTGCAGCGTGAGATCCGCGCCGAGGCCGACGCCGCGCTGCAGCGGTGTGTGCAGCTGATGACGGCGACCGGTCACGAGACGACCGGGGAGATCACCGCGCAGGACCCGGTCACCGCGCTCGCGGCCGCCGTCGACGCTCGCCAGGCGCGGGAGGCGATCATCCTCACCCGTCCCCACCTGGTGGCCGAGTTCTTCCACCTCGACTGGACCTCCAAGGCCCGCCGGCGCATCGGCGTACCGTGCCTGCACCTGCTCGAGCACGAGACCTTCGACGAGCAAGCCGGCCCCGGCGAGGGTGTCACCGGCATGTGAGGATGCTTCCTGGCGCGGGCCACGCCGGCCGCCGCCGAGGAGTACGGCGACAGGTGGGAGCAGCATGGAGGTCTGGCCGGGGAGCGCGTACCCGCTCGGCGCCACGTACGACGGCGCGGGCACGAACTTCGCGTTGTTCTCCGAGGTCGCCGACGGCGTCGAGTTGTGCCTCTTCGACGACGACGGCACCGAGACGCGGATCGAGATGACCGAACGCAACGCGCTGGTGTGGCACGCGTTCCTGCCGCGGGTCGCGCCCGGACAGCGCTACGGCTACCGGGTGCACGGGCGGTACGACCCCGCCTCCGGGCACCGCTGCGACCCCTCCAAGCTGCTCCTCGACCCCTACGCTAAGGCCGTCGAGGGGGCGGTCGACTGGGCGCCGGCGCTGTTCTCCTACCGCCTGGACGCGCCGGACCGGCGCAACACCGACGACTCCGCCGGGCACGCGATGATGTCGGTGGTCATCAGCCCCTTCTTCGACTGGCAGGACGACCGACCCCCGCGCCGCCCCTACCACGAGAGCGTGATCTACGAGGCGCACGTCAAGGGCCTTACCAAGACCCATCCCGACATCCCCGAGGAGATCCGCGGCACCTACGCCGCCCTCGGCCATCCGGTGATGCTCGACCACCTGACCTCGCTAGGGGTCACGGCGATCGAGCTGATGCCGGTGCACCAGTTCGTGCACGACGCCACCCTGGTCGAGCAGGGGCTGAGCAACTACTGGGGTTACAACACGATCGGCTTCTTCGCGCCGCACAACGCCTACAGCTCCACCGGCCAGCTCGGCGAGCAGGTGCTCGAATTCAAGGCGATGGTCCGCCAGCTGCACCGCGCCGGCATCGAGGTGATCCTCGACGTCGTCTACAACCACACCGCGGAGGGCAACCACCTCGGCCCGACGCTCGCCTTCCGGGGCATCGACAACGCCTCCTACTACCGGCTCGTCGACGACGACCCGTCGCGCTACTCCGACACCACTGGCACCGGCAACACGCTGCTGATGCAGAACCCGCACGTGCTCCAGCTGATCATGGACTCGCTGCGCTACTGGGTGACGGAGATGCACGTCGACGGGTTTCGCTTCGACCTGGCGGCCAGCCTGGCGCGGCAGTTCCACGAGGTCGACCGGCTCAGCGCGTTCTTCGACCTGGTGCAGCAGGACCCGACGGTGTCGCAGGTCAAGCTCATCGCCGAGCCCTGGGACGTCGGTCCCGGCGGCTACCAGGTCGGCAACTTCCCACCGCACTGGACCGAGTGGAACGGCAAGTACCGCGACTGCGTGCGCGACCTGTGGCGTGGCCAGCCGCGCACGCTGGGCGAGTTCGCCGTCCGCGTGTCGGGGTCGTCGGACCTCTACGAGGCCGACGGGCGGGCGCCGTACGCGTCCATCAACTTCGTCACCGCGCACGACGGGTTCACCCTGCGCGACCTGGTGTCGTACGACCAGAAGCACAACGCGGCCAACGGCGAGGACAACAACGACGGCGAGAGCTACAACCGCTCCTGGAACTGCGGCGTCGAGGGACCCACCGGCGACGTGCAGATCAACGCGCTGCGTGCCCGGCAGCAGCGCAACCTGCTCACGACGCTGCTGCTGAGCCAGGGCGTGCCGATGCTGCTGCACGGCGACGAGCTGGGCCGGACCCAGCACGGCAACAACAACGCCTACTGCCACGACTCGCCGCTGTCCTGGGTGGACTGGGAGCAGGCCGACACCTCCCTGCTGGCGTTCACTCGACGGGTGGTCGGCCTGCGCGCCGAGCACCCGGTGTTCCGCCGCCGCGGTTTCTTCACCGGCGCGCGGGACGCCTCCGGCCTGCCGGACATCGCCTGGCTGCACCCCGACGGGACCGAGCTCGGGGCCGAGGACTGGTCAACCGACCAACGCGCGATCGCGGTGTTCCTCAACGGCGACGCCATCGCCGAGCCCGACCCGCGCGGCGAGCGGGTGGTCGACGACTCGTTCCTGCTGCTCATCAACGCCGGTGCCGACGACGTGGGCTTCGTCGCCCCCGGCAGCCCGTACGCCAAGGAGTGGGAGCGGGTCCTCGACACCGCCCGGGCGGCCGGCGCCGTCGACCCCGCGGACTTGTACGTCGTCGAGCCGGTGCCCGCCGGGACGACGCTGACGCTGACCGCGCACTCGCTGGTGCTGCTGCGTCGTGCCTGAGCCGCCGCCGCGGACCGGGCGGTAGCGGCTGCCGCTGACCCGGTGCGCGGCCCGGTGCTTCCCAGGCTGAATCGGGCCTTCCCCGGTGAAATGTCGCTCGGGTAGGCCCGGTTTCGGTCGCTAGCAGGCCAAATGGGGCGGCGGTTTCGGTTGCTAGCAGGCGAAAATGGGGCGGGCGACTCAGCCGGGCTTGCGGGCGCGGCTCGGCTGTACCCGCATCGGCTCCCCCGGCATCTTGGGATAGTCCGGCGGGTACGGCATGTCGCCGAAGCCCCGCTCCTCGTCCCGGGCGTACATCTGCAGCAACGGTTCGAGGTCGTGGTGCCGGTCGTCGATCTCCGCGTGCAGGTCACCCAGCTCGGCCACGCGGGCGGGCACGGTGAACAGCGTGAAGTCGCGCGGTTCGATGCCGTCGCTGAGCAGCTCCTCCCAGGTGACCGGCGCGGACACCGGCGCGCCGGAGCGCGGACGAAGGCTGTAGGCGCTGGCGATCGTGCGGTCGCGGGCGTTCTGGTTGTAGTCGACGAACACCTTGGTGCCGCGTTCCTCCTTCCACCACTTCGTCGTCACCTCGCCCGGCGTACGGCGCTCCAGCTCCCGCCCGAACGCGATGGCGGCGTGGCGGACATCGGTGAAGGTCCAGCGCGGCTCGATCCGCACGTAGATGTGCACGCCGCGTCCACCTGACGTCTTCGGGAAGCCGCGGTAGCCCAGCTCGTCCAGCAGCCGCCGCGCGGCACGCGCCACGTACACGGCGTCGCCGAAGTCGGTGCCCGGCTGCGGGTCGAGGTCGATGCGCAGCTCGTCGGGATGGTCGACGTCACCGCGGCGTACCGGCCACGGGTGGAACGTGATGGTCCCCATCTGGGCCGCCCAGGCCAACACGGCGGGCTCGGTCGGGCAGACCTCGTCGGCGGTGCGGCCGGAGGGGAAGGTGATGTGGGCGGTCTCGACCCAGCTGGGCGCGCCCTGCGGAATGCGCTTCTGGTAGAACGCGTCGCCCCGGTTGTCGGCGCGGGTGGCGATCACGGCCCCCTCGAACACGCCCTTCGGCCAGCGTTCCAGCGTGGTCGGGCGCTCCTGCGTGGCACGCAGGATGCCGTCGGCGACGCCGGCGTAGTACTCCACCACATCCCGTTTGGTCGCCGCCGGCGTATGCGCGGTCTCCGGGAAGATCACCCGGTCGGGGTTGGAGACACGAACCGCACGCCCCGCCACGTCGATCTCGATCGCCGCCGGTGCCGCTGCCATGACCGCAACGCTAGACCGACGCCTGTCGGCGAGCCGGGCGTGCGGTCGGTGTCGCGAGCCTTGCCGTACCTCGCCGCGTCCCTATACGGTTCGCTGGTCGCGCGGCGCCACGTCGAATTTCCAGTGCACCAGGTGCTGTCCATCCGGGCTCTGTGCGCGTCGACCTAGCCCCTGCACCGCTGGGAAGGACGTCCGTTTCCGTGCCGCACCACCACCCTGGACTCCTGTGCACCGTCCGGCGGATGACCGTCGGCGGCAGTGTCGCCGCCCTGGTCGCCATTACGCTGCAGGCGTCCGCGGGCGCCACGACGCCGACGAGGCCGTTCCTCAGCGAGATCCACTACGACAACACCGGCACCGACACCGGTGAGTTCGTCGAGGTCCAGCTACCCGCGGGTACGACGACCGACGGGTGGTCGCTGGTGCTGTACAACGGCAGCGGTGGCGCGCCGTACGACACCGATCCGCTGCCCCCGGTTACGGCCTCCGGCGCGCCGGCGGTGGCCGTCGTCGACTACCCCGTCAACGGCGTGCAGAACGGCTCGCCGGACGGCGTGGCGCTGGTCGACGCCGCCGGTGCCGTCGTCGAGTTCCTGTCCTACGAGGGCTCCTTCACCGCCGTCGGCGGGCCCGCCAACGGCCTCGTCAGCGTCGACATCGGGGTCAGCGAGACCGGAACCGAGCCGGTGGGGCAGTCGCTGTCCCGCCGCTACCACCCAGCCACCGACACGCTGTCCTGGCAGCCGCCGGCCACGGCGACCAAGGGCGAGGTCAACCCGCCGCTGAGCGGCCCCGCCGAGCCGCCACCCAGCCGCTGCGACACCGCGCCGAGCCACGAGGTCGGTGCGGTGCAGGGCAGCGGCGCCGAGACCCCGCTCGCTGGGCGGCCGGTGAGCCTGCGCGGTGTCGTCGTCGGCGACGTACCTGGCCTGTCCGGGTTCTACCTGCAAGACCCCGACGGCGACGGCGAGGCAGCGACCTCCGACGGCATCTTCGTCTTCAGCGACGTGGCCGTCGGCCTCGGGGACACGGTCGCGGTGCAGGGCGAGGCCCAGGAGTTCTTCGGCCAGACCCAGCTCGCGGCCCGCGACCAGGTCGAGGTCTGCGCGGTCGCACCCGCCGAGCCGACCAGCACGCTGCCGGCGGCGGCGGCCCTCGACCTGCCTGCCGGCGAGGCCGCCCGGGAGCGGCTCGAGGGCATGCGGGTGGCACCGGCGGACCGGCTGACGGTGAGCGAGGTCTTCGACCTGACCCGGTTCGGAGAGCTGACGCTGTCCGAGGGGGGCCGGCTGGTGCAGCCGACAGAGCTGGCCCGACCCGGCCCCGGCGTCGACGCGATCAGGACAGAGAACCAGCTGCGCAGCCTGGTGCTCGACGACGCACTCAGCAGCCGGGTCAGCGTCACCACCCGGCCGTACCTGTCCCCGACGACACCGGTGCGGGTCGGCGACCGGGTGACCTTCACCGCGCCGGTCGTGCTCGGCTTCGGTTTCGGCGAGTGGCGGCTGCAGCCCTCCGACGGCACCGCCGACGGCACGTTCGCGCCGCAAAACAGCCGTCCAGGAGCCCCGGACAGCGTCGGTGGTGATGTCCGGGTGGCGGCGTTCAACGTCCTCAACTACTTCCTCACGCTCAGCGGGCTCGACGCGCGCGGTGCGCGCAGTCCCGCCGCCATGGAGAAGCAGGCGGCCAAGATCGTCACCGCGATCAACGGCCTCGACGCCGACGTCGTCGCGTTGATGGAGATCGAGGACACCGCCTCAACCGGCTATGGCGACGGCAGCCCGGACCAGGCGGTCGCCGACCTGGTCGCGCGGCTCAACGCCGCAGCCGGCCGGCCGGTGTGGGCGTACTCCGCGTTCCCGGACGAGCTGTTGGCGGTGGACCGGGACGTGATCCGCAACGCGATCATCTACCGGCGCGACGTCGTGCAGCCGGTCGGGCGTTCGGTCGGCCTGGTCGACGAGCAGGTCTGGTACAACGCGCGGGAGCCGATCGCGCAGACCTTCGTCAAGGACGGCGACGCCTTCACCGTGGTGGCCAACCACTTCAAGTCCAAGAGCCCCGGCAACCCGACCGGCGACAACGTCGACAGCGGTGACGGGCAGGGAGCCTGGAACGGCGACCGGGTGCGGCAGGCCCGCTCCCTCGCCGACTTCGCCGGCGGCCTGCGCCAGCGCACCGGTGACGACGACGTGCTGCTGCTCGGCGACTTCAACGCCTACAGCCGCGAGGACCCCATCGTCACGCTCGAGGAGGCGGGGTACGCCGACCTCGGCTCGGCGTTCGACCCCGGTCGCTACAGCTACGTCTTCGACGCCCTCTCGGGGTCGCTGGACCACGCGCTGGGCACGCCCGCGCTGACCGGCAAGGTCACCGGCGCCGCGCACTGGAACATCAACTCGGTGGAGTCCTTCGCCTACCAGTACAGCGGCGACCCGGCGCTGTACGCGCCGCACCAGTTCCGGGCCAGCGACCACGACCCGCTGGTGATCGGCATCGACCTGGCCGAGCGGTGTGCCGGTCTGCGGCCGACCGTGGTGGGCACCAATGGTGACGACGTGCTCAGCGGCACGCTGGGCCCCGACGTGATCATGGGCCTCGGCGGCGACGACCGGATCGACGGGCGCTCCGCCGACGACGTGGTCTGCGGCGGAGCCGGCGCCGACCGGCTGAGCGGCGACACCGGCGCGGACTCCCTGCATGGCGGGTTCGGCGACGACCGTCTCGACGGTGGCAACGGCGACGACCGGCTCGTCGGTGGTCCCGGCGCCGACACGCTGGCCGGTGGCCGCGGGGCCGACACCCTCGACGAGGACGGCGCGGAGTCCTGACCCGCGGCCGAGGTTGTGCGCCGCGCTACGGTGACCGGCATGAGCTACCCGGTATCACGCAGCGACGAGGAGTGGCGCGAGCGCCTGAGCCCGGCGGAGTTCCAGGTGCTCCGGGAGGCCGGCACGGAGCGGCCGTTCACCGGTGAGTACGTCGACACCAAGACCGAAGGGGTCTACCGCTGTCGAGCGTGCGACGCCGAGCTGTTCCGCTCCGACACCAAGTTCGAGAGCCACTGCGGGTGGCCGTCGTTCTACGCGCCGCTGGCCGAGGACCGGGTGGAGTACGTCGAGGACCGCAGCCTCGGCATGCGGCGGGTCGAGGTGCGGTGCGCCAGCTGCGGCTCCCACCTCGGCCATGTCTTCGAGGGCGAGGGATACGGCACGCCCACCGACCAGCGCTACTGCATCAACTCGGTCAGCATGCGGCTGGAGCCGGCGTCCGACTGACACCCCGCCCCCCAGCGACCCGCCGGCGACCCCGCCGGCCCTTCAGGGGAGTGCGGCGACGAGCTCGCTGACCTGCCGCCGCCGCCCGGTGTAGAACGGCACCTCCTCGCGCACGTGCCGGCGGGCCTGGCTGGCCCGCAGGTGACGCATCAGGTCCACGATCCGGTACAGCTCGTCGGCCTCGAACGCCAGGATCCACTCGTAGTCGCCGAGCGCGAACGACGCCACGGTGTTGGCGCGCACGTCGGGGAAGCCGCGGGCCAGCTGCCCGTGCTCGGCCAGCATCGCCCGCCGCTCGTCGTCGGGCAGCAGATACCACTCGTAGGAGCGGACGAACGGGTACACGCACAGGTGCGTCCGCGGCTGTTCGTCGGCGAGGAAGGCCGGGACGTGGCTCTTGTTGAACTCTGCGGGGCGGTGCAGCGCCAGCTGGGACCACACCGGCGCCAGATGCCGGCCGAGTGTGGTCCGACGCAGACGCTGGTAGGCGTCCTGCAGGTGCTCGCTGGCGCCGGCGTGCCACCAGACCATCACGTCGGCGTCGGCCCGCAAACCGGAGACCTCGTAGGTGCCGCGGACGACGACGTCCTTGGCCGCGAGCTGGTCGAACAGCTCCTCGAGCTCGGTGGCGGCCAGCGGCCGGTCGCGGCCACCGAGCGGCTCGGCCAGGCAGAAGACCGACCACATGGTGTACCGGATCGTCGCGTTGAGGTCCTTGGCGGCCTTGCCGGCGTGCGGCCGGCGGGCGGTCGGGCTCATGGCCCGATTGTCCCCCGCGCCGGCAGCCCGGCGAGCACCTGGGCCACCGCCACCGACGCCGAGGCGATGCAGGCGGGCACGCCGATCCCGTCGTACGCCGCCCCGCACACCGCCACGGTGCCCAACCGCCCGGCGGCGGCCCGGACCCGGGACATCCGTTCGGGGTGACCGACCGTGTACTGCGGTAGTGCGCCACCCCACCGGGTGACCCGGCTGTCGGCCGGCGTACCACCGACGCCGGTTGCGGCGCGCAGGTCGGCGAGCGCGCCCGCGACCAGTTCGGCGTCGTCGCGCTGCAGCTCCGCCGCTTCGCCGTACCGGCCCACCGACGCGCGTACCAGCGCCAGGTCAGGGGCGGCCTGGTCGAGCCAGTGCCACTTGTTGGTGGAGTACGTCGCCGCCTTGACCGTGCGTCGCTCGATCGGCGGCACCAGGAACCCCGACCCGGTGAGCCGGCCGGCCACCGCGGCCCGCGGGAACGCGAACGTCACCACCGCCACGCTGGCGTAGTCGACCTCGGACAGCTCCCGCGCCGCCTCCGGGCACACGCCGGCGAGCAGCCGAGCCGCCGGCGCCGCCGGCACCGCGAGCACCACCGCGTCGACGTCGACGGCCTCCTCGTCACGACTGGCCCCGACCACGACCCGCCACCCGCCGGGGCGGCGCCGCAGCCCCCGCACCGGCGCCCC
>JALYMZ010000048.1 GCA_030773435.1 Actinomycetota bacterium
GCCCGGACCGGCGCCGTGCAACGGAGCTGACGCCGTTCCGGCTGACCCGAGTCGCGTGGCAGCGCAGCCGGCGAAGGTGTGCCGTGCCGGCGTGGCGACCGGCCGACTTGCATAGATTTGCCTTGTGCTGCATGATCATGCGAGTGCAGCAGGTGAAGATCGCGGTGGCGGGAGCCAGCGGGTACGTCGGTGGTGAAGTGCTGCGCCTCCTCGACGGGCACCCGGCGGCAGAAGTCGGCGCGCTGACCGCGGACCGCAGCGCCGCCACGCCGGTGAGCGACCACCATCCGCATCTGCTGCCGTACGCCGACCGGGTGCTGCAGCGGACCAGCCCCGCGACGCTGCGAGGGCACGATGCGGTGATCCTCGCGCTCCCGCACGGGGAGTCCGCGGAAATAGCGGACGCGCTGCCCGACGACGTGCTGGTGCTCGACTGCGGCGCCGACTTCCGACTCTCCGACGCCGCCGCGTGGCAGCGGTTCTACGGCGGGCGGCACGCCGGGACCTGGCCCTACGGCCTGCCGGAGCTTCCCGGCCAGCGGGAGCGGCTGCGCGGCTCGCGGCGCGTCGCGGTTCCCGGCTGCTACCCGACCGTGGTGACGCTCGCGCTGCTGCCCGCCGTGGTGGCCGGCCTCGTCGACACCGGTGACGTCGTCGCGGTCGCGTTCTCCGGCGTCTCCGGCGCCGGCCGCACCCCCGCGGCGCACCTGCTGGGAGCAGAGGTGATGGGGTCGGCCGCCGCCTACGCCGCCGGCGGCGCGCACCGCCACGTCCCGGAGATCGAGCAGAACCTCGCCGCCGCCGCCGATGCCACCGACTCCGGCTCCGTCCGGGTCTCGTTCACCCCGGTCCTGGCGCCGATGCCTCGGGGGATCCTCGCCACCTGCACGGCGCCGCTGCGTGACGCGGTCGGCGCCGGCGACGTGCGCACGGCGTACGAGAAGGCCACCGTCGACGAGCCGTTCCTGCATCTGCTGCCGGTCGGCCGCTGGCCGCAGACCCAGGCCACGCTGGGGGCGAACACCGTCCACGTGCAGGCGTCCGTCGACGAGCGCGCCGGCCGGCTGGTCGCGGTCGCCGCGGCCGACAACCTGACCAAGGGCGCCGCCGGTGCGGCGGTGCAGTGCCTGAACCTCGCCCTCGGTCTGCCGGAGACCGCCGGCCTTCCCCGCGCCGGGGTGGCACCGTGAGCGTAACGGCGGCGGCCGGCTTCCGGGCGGCCGGCGTCGCGGCCGGCCTGAAGGGCGGCCGGGCACTCGACGTTGCGCTGCTCGTCAACGACGGCCCGCGCCACCACGCGGCGGCGGTGTTCACCGCCAACCGGTGCAGGGCCAACTCCGTGCTGTGGAGCGAGCAGGCGGTCAAGGACGGCGTCGCCCGGGCGGTCGTGGTCAACTCAGGCGGCGCCAACTGCTACACCGGTCCGGCGGGCTTGCAGACCACGCACGCCACGGCGGAACGCGTGGCGGAGCGGCTGGGGATCCGGGCGGGCGACGTACTGGTGTGCTCCACGGGGTTGATCGGGGTGCCGGTGGACCGCGACCTGCTGCTGGCGGGGGTCGACCGCGTGGTGCAGGACCTCGGCCCCGACCCGGGAGGGACCGCCGCGCGGGCCATCATGACCACCGACTCGGTGCCGAAGCAGACGTCGGTCGCCGGCGCCGGGTTCACCGTCGCAGGCATGGCGAAGGGCGCCGGCATGCTCGCCCCCGCGATGGCGACCATGCTGGCCTTCCTCACCACCGACGCCGACGTCGACGCTGCCGCGTGCGACCGGGCGCTGCGCGCGGCGACGCGGGTCACCTTCGACCGGCTCGACTCCGACGGATGCATGTCGACCAACGACACCGTCGCGCTCCTGGCCAGCGGCGCGTCCGGCGTCACGCCGGCGTACGACGACTTCGCGGCGGCGGTGCGGGCCGTCTGCCACGACCTGGTGATGCGGCTGCTCGCCGACGCCGAGGGCGCGCACCACCAGATCGGCATCGAGGTCGTCAACGCGGCCGGTGAGGACGACGCCGTGGCGGTGGCGCGGTCGGTGGCGCGGTCCAGCCTCGTCAAGTGCGCGGTGTTCGGCCGCGACCCCAACTGGGGCCGGATCCTCGCCGCGATCGGCACCACGGACGCAGCCTTCGACCCGGCCGACCTCGACGTGGCCCTCAACGGCGTGTGGGTGTGCCGCCGCAGCGCACCGGCCGAGCCGCCCACACGGGTGGACCTCGAGCCGCGTGAGGTCGCGGTGACCGTCGACCTCAAGGCGGGCACCGCCCAGGCCACCGTGTGGACCAACGACCTCACCACGGCCTACGTCGAGCACAACTCCGCCTACTCCTCCTGACCCGACGACTGCGAAGGACACAGATGAGCCCCGACCGCACCGCCGCGCAGGTGAAGGCCGGCACGCTCACCGAGGCGCTGCCGTGGCTGGAGCGGTTCTCCGGCCGCACGGTCGTGATCAAGTACGGCGGACACGCGATGACCGACCGCGGCCTGCGGAGCGCGTTCGCCCAGGACGTGGTGTTCCTGCGGTACGCCGGGCTGCGGCCGGTGGTGGTGCATGGCGGCGGACCGCAGATCAGCGCCATGCTCGACCGGCTCGGCATCGGCACCGCGTTCCGGGCGGGGCTGCGGGTCACCACACCGGAGGCCATGGACGTGGTCCGCATGGTCCTCGTCGGCCAGGTCGGCCGTGAGCTCGTCGGCCTGCTCAACCAGCACGGCCCGCTGGCCGTCGGCCTGTCCGGTGAGGACGCCGGCCTGCTGACCGCTGCCCGCACCGAGGCGCTGGTGGACGGGCGTCGGGTCGACGTGGGCCTGGTCGGCGACGTCGTCCGCGTGCGCCCCGAGGCGCTGCGCGACCTCATGGACGCTGGCCGGATCCCGGTGGTCGCCGGCGTGGCGCCGGACCAGGATGGCCAGGTGCACAACGTCAACGCCGACACCGCGGCGGCGGCGCTCGCCGTCGCGCTCGGCGCGGAGAAGCTGGTCGTCCTCACCGACGTCGAGGGGCTCTACGTCGACTGGCCCGGCCGCGCCGAGGTGGTCAGCGAGATCCACCCCCGCCGGCTGGCCGAGCTGCTGCCGAGGCTGTCGGCGGGGATGGTGCCGAAGATGGCGGCATGCCTGCGGGCGGTGGAGGGCGGCGTACCCCGCGCCCACGTCCTCGACGGCCGGGTGCCGCACGCCCTGCTGCTGGAGATCTTCACCGACGAGGGCATCGGCACCATGGTCGTCGGCGAGCCGGAGCAGGAGGTGGCGGCCTCGTGACGGCTGAGCCGATCGCTCCGCGGACCCGGCAGCGCAGCTGGGCGCAGCGCTACGACGCGGCCCTGATGGACACCTTCGGCCGGCCGCGGCGCACGCTGGTGCGCGGCGCCGGGGCCTATGTGTGGGACGACGCCGGACGGCGCTACCTCGACCTGCTGGGCGGGATCGCCGTCAACGCGTTGGGCCACGCGCACCCGGAGGTCGTCGACGCCGTCACCACGCAGTTGTCGACGCTGGGCCACGTGTCGAACCTCTTCGCCAGCCCACCGCAGGTCGAGCTCGCCGAACGGCTGCTGCAGCTGCTCGGCGCTGACGGGCGGGTGTTCCTCACGAACTCCGGCACCGAAGCCAACGAGGCGGCGCTGAAGCTGACCCGGCGCACCGGGCGCACCAAGGTCGTGGCGGCCGAGGGCTCGTTCCACGGCCGCACGCTGGGCGCCCTGTCGCTGACCGCGAAGGCGGAGTACCGCGAGCCGTTCAAGCCGCTGCCCGGCGACGTCGTGTTCGTCCCGTACGGCGACCCGGGTGCGCTCGCCGCCGCGGTCGACGACGAGACCGCGGCCGTGGTGCTGGAGCCCATCCAGGGCGAGGCCGGCGTCGTCGTCCCCCCGCCCGACTACCTTGCCGCAGCGCGCGCGGTCACCGAACGGCACAGCGCGCTGCTGTGGCTGGACGAGGTGCAGACCGGCGTCGGCCGCACCGGCCGCTGGTTCCATCACCAGGCCGCCGGGGTACGCCCCGACATCGTGACGCTCGCCAAGGGTCTCGGCGCCGGCATCCCGGTCGGTGCCTGCATCGCCACGGGCGCGGCCGGCGGTTTGCTGCGGCCGGGTCAGCACGGCACGACGTTCGGCGGCAACCCGGTGTCCGCGGCGGCGGCGCTCGCCACGCTGCGGGTGATCGAGGAGGAGGGTCTGCTGGCGCACGTGGCGGAGACCGGCACCCGCCTGCAGGACGGGATGCGCCGCCTCGTGCATCCCGCGGCAGGCGCCGTGCGCGGCGCCGGGCTGCTCGCCGCGATGGACGTGACCGAGGGGCTCGCCACCCCGGTGGCTCAGCGGGCGCTCGCGGCCGGGTTCATCGTGCACGACTGCACCGCCGCGACGCTGCGGTTGGCCCCGCCGCTGATCCTGGCCGCCGCGCAGGTCGACACCTGGCTGGCGGCGTTGCCCGGGCTACTGGAGGAGGCAGCAGGATGATCCGGCACTTCCTGCGCGACGACGACCTCGCTGCCGCCGACCAGGCCGCGGTGCTCGACCTGGCCGACCGGCTGAAGGCCGCCCGGTTCTCCCGCCAGCCGCTAGCGGGGCCCCGCACGGTCGCGGTGCTCTTCGACAAGCCGTCGACGCGCACCCGGGTGTCGTTCACCGTCGGCATCGCCGAGCTCGGCGGGTCGGTGCTCGTCATCGACGCCGGCACCTCACAGCTCGGCCGCGGTGAGCCGATCGAGGACACCACCCGGGTGCTGGACCGGCAGGTGGCCGCGATCGTGTGGCGCACGTTCGGGCAGGACCGGCTGGAGGCGATGGCCGCGGTGTCGCGGGTCCCGGTGGTCAACGCGCTGACCGACCGGTTCCATCCCTGCCAGCTGCTGGCCGACCTGCAGACCGTGCGGGCGCACTTCGGCCGGCTCGCCGGGATCCGGCTCACCTACCTCGGCGACGGCGCCAACAACATGGCGCACTCCTACCTGCTGGCCGGGGCCACTGCCGGCATGGACGTCGTCGTCGGCGCCCCGACCGGCCTCGCCCCGGACCCATCGGTGCTGCGCCGGGCCGCCGCAGTTGCCGAGGGCACCGGTGGCTCCGTGCGCCACCTCGACGACCCGGCCGCCGCGGTCGCCGACGCCGACGTGCTCGCCACGGACACGTGGGTGTCGATGGGCCAGGAAGTCGACGAGCAGGAGCACCTGCGGCTGCTCAAGCCGTACGCCGTGGACGAGGCGGCGCTGGCCGGCGCCGCCCCGCACGCCGTCGTGCTGCACTGCCTTCCGGCCTACCGGGGCCTCGAGATCACCGGGGACGTGCTCGACGGACCGCGCAGCCTGGTGTGGGACCAGGCCGAGAACCGCCTGCACGCCCAGAAGGCGCTGCTGGTGTGGCTGCTCGAGCGGGCGGAGCGCACGGAGCCCGAGCGCACGCGACCGGCGCCCGAGGACCGGGACCCGGCCTGGTGAGCGGAAACGGCGGAATCCCCGCTACCAAGGCGGCTCGCCAGCAGCTCATCGTGGAGCTGCTGCGGCGGCAGCCGGTGCGCTCACAACCCGAGCTGGCCGCGCTGCTCGGCGACAGCGGTGTCGCGGTCACGCAGGCGACGCTCTCCCGCGACCTGGTGGAGCTCGACGCCGTGAAGGTGCGCGGGCCCGGCGGCGGCCTGGTCTACGCGGTGCCCGGTGAGGGTGGGGACCGCAGCCCGCGACCGGCGGCGGACTCGGCAGCCGGCGAGGCGCGTCTGGCCCGGCTGTTCGGCGACCTGCTTGTCTCCGCCGAGGCGTCGGGCAACCTCGTGGTGCTGCGTACCCCACCCGGAGCCGCCCAGTTCCTCGCCTCGGCGCTGGACCATGCCGAGCTGTCCGCCGTGCTCGGCTGCATCGCCGGTGACGACACCGTTGTCGTGGTCGCACGCGGGCGCGGTGACGGCACCGCCGGCGCCGACGGCGGCGACGACGCGGCGGCGCTGGCCCGGCGTTTCCTCACCATGGCCGCCGCAGCTCCCGACCCCGACCATCCCGACCACAAGGAGGTCTCGTGACTGACCGCGTCGTCCTCGCCTACTCCGGGGGTCTCGACACGTCCGTAGCCGTCGGCTGGCTGGCCCAGCAGACCGGCGCCGAGGTGGTCGCCGTCGCCCTCGACGTCGGCCAGGGCGGCGAGGATCTCGAGAGCATCCGCAAGCGCGCGCTGGCCTGCGGTGCGGTCGAGGCCGTCGTCGTCGACGCCCGCGACGAGTTCGCCGACGACTACTGCCTGCCGGCGCTGCGGGCCAACGGCCTCTACATGGACCGCTACCCGCTGGTCTCGGCGCTGTCGCGGCCGTTGATCGTCAAGCACCTGGTCGAGGCGGCTCGCTACTCCGGGGCCACCACGGTCAGCCACGGCTGCACCGGCAAGGGCAACGACCAGGTTCGCTTCGAGGTCGGGGTCGGCGCGCTGGCGCCCGACCTCCGCGTGATCGCCCCGGTGCGTGACTACGCGTGGACGCGGGAGCGCGCGATCGCGTACGCCGAGGAGCACCGGCTGCCGATCGATGTCACCAAGCGGTCGCCGTACTCCATCGACCAGAACGTGTGGGGCCGCGCCGTCGAGACCGGCTTCCTCGAGGACATCTGGAACGCTCCGGTCGAGGACCTCTACGCCTACACCGACGACCCGGCCGCACCGCGCGATCCCGACGAGGTCGTCGTCTCCTTCGAGCAGGGCGCTCCGGTGGCGATCGACGGGCACCCGGTCACCATGCTGCAGGCGATCCAGCAGCTCAACGCCCGGGGCGGCGCCCAGGGCGTCGGCCGGCTGGACATGGTGGAGGACCGCCTGGTGGGGATCAAGAGCCGTGAGGTCTACGAGGCGCCCGGCGCGCTGGTGCTGCTCGCCGCCCACCGCGAACTGGAGAGCGTCACGGTCGAGCGCGACCTCGCCCGGTTCAAGCGCGGCGTGGAACAGCGCTGGAGCGAGCTGGTCTACGACGGCCAGTGGTTCTCCCCGCTCAAGCGTAGCCTGGACGCGTTCGTCGAGGCCGCCCAGCAGCACGTCACCGGTGACGTCCGGCTGACCCTGCACAGCGGACGGGCGGTGCCGACCGGCCGGCGCAGCGCGGGCAGCCTCTACGACTTCAGCCTGGCGACGTACGACGAGGGTGACGCGTTCGACCAGTCCCTCGCCAAGGGCTTCGTCGAGCTGTGGGGCCTGCCGAGCAAGATCGCCGCGCGGCGCGACCGGACGCTGGCAGGAGATCCGTGACCGAGCCGGCGCCCACCCGGCTGTGGGGCGGGCGGTTCGCCGGCGGGCCTGCCGCCGCCCTGACCGAGCTGTCGCGCAGCACGGCCTTCGACTGGCGGCTGGCCCGGTACGACCTGGCCGGCTCGCGCGCGCACGCCAAGGCCCTGCACACCGCCGGTCTGCTCGACGACGACGACCTGCAGGCGCTGCTCGCCGGCATCGACACGCTGGACGCCGATGTCGCCGCCGACGCGTTCCGGCCGCAGCCGCAGGACGAGGATGTGCACACCGCGCTCGAGCGGGGACTGATCGAGCGCCTGGGCCCGGACCTCGCGGGGCGGCTGCGGGCCGGGCGTTCGCGCAACGACCAGGTGGCCACGCTGCTGCTGCTCTATGCGCGCGACTCCGCCCGCACCGTCGCCCGGCTGGTCCTGGACCACGTGGACGCGTTGGCCGCGGCCGCCGAGGAGCACCTGGGCGCCGTACTGCCGGGGCGCACCCACCTGCAGCACGCGCAGCCGGTGCTGCTGTCGCACCACCTGCTTGCGCACGCCTGGCCGCTGCTGCGCGACGTCGGCCGGTTGCGCGACTGGGACCGCCGGGCGGCCGTCGAGTCGCCGTACGGCGGTGGCGCGCTGGCCGGCTCGTCACTCGGGCTGGACCCGCGGCAGGTAGCGCGTGAGCTCGGCTTCGACGACGCGTCGGCCAACTCCATCGACGGCACCTCGGCACGCGACCTCGCGGCCGAGCTTGCATTCGTGGCCGCGCTGGTCGGCGTGGACCTGTCGCGGCACGCCGAGGAGATCGTCGTCTGGGCGACCCGGGAGTTCCGGTTCGTGGAGCTCGACGACGCCTTCTCGACCGGCTCGAGCATCATGCCCCAGAAGAAGAACCCGGACGTCGCCGAGCTGGCCCGCGGCAAGGCCGGGCGCCTGGTCGGCAACCTCACCGGGCTGCTGACGACGTTGAAGGCGCTGCCGCTGGCCTACAACCGCGACCTGCAGGAGGACAAGGAACCGGTGTTCGACTCCGTCGACACGCTCACGCTCGTGCTCCCCGCCTTCACCGGCCTGGTTCGCACGCTGCGCTTCGACACCGCGCGGATGGCGGCGCTGGCGCCGCAGGGCTTCTCCCTCGCCACCGACCTCGCGGAGTGGCTGGTACACCGCGGCGTGCCGTTCCGGGCCGCGCACGACATCGTCGGGGCGTGCGTCCGGCTGTGCGAGCAGCGCCGGGTCGGCCTCGCGCAGCTGTCGGACGCGGACCTGCGGGCGCTCGCTCCGGAGCTGACTCCGGAGGTCCGGTCCGTCCTCACCGTGGCCGGCTCGCTCGCGTCTCGAGACGGCCGGGGCGGGACAGCGCCCGTGCGGGTCCGCGAGCAGCTCGGCGAGCTGCGGGCACGCGCGGCACAGCTGGGCGCCTGGGTGGCCGCGGGGTGAGCGTCGACCGCACCTTCTTCTGCCGGCCGGTGCTCGAGGTCGCTCCGGACCTGCTCGGTGCCGTTCTCACGTCCTCGCTGCCGGACGGTCGCGTGTCGGTCCGCCTCACCGAGGTGGAGGCGTACGACGGCCGCAACGACCCCGCCTCTCACGCCTACGGCGGCCCCACCGCCCGCAACGCCGTGATGTTCGGCCCCGCCGGTCACGTCTACGTGTACTTCAGCTACGGCATGCACTGGTGCATGAACGTCGTCTGCGGTGCCGAGGGGGTGGCGGCTGCGGTGTTGCTGCGTGCCGGTGAGGTCGTCGACGGCGTCGACCTGGCCCGGCGGCGGCGCGGGGCGCGGGTCCCGGTCCGCGACCTGGCCCGCGGACCGGCGCGGCTGACCCAGGCGCTCGGCGTCAGCGGCGCGTGCAACGGTTCGGTGCTGGGGAGTGGGTCGCTACAGCTCGCCCTGCCGACGGCGGCCCGCACCGGGGCGGTGGTGTCCCAAGGCCCGCGGGTGGGACTGAGCCACGGCACCACAGTGCCGTGGCGGTTCTGGCTGACCGGCGACCGGTACGTCTCCGCCTACCGAGCCGGGGCGCAGGCGAGGCGGCGACGGATGAGGTGCGCCGATGCGGCAGGCTTGCATCCGCACACCTGACTCCGCAGCGCGATGGAGGGACGCTCCCTGACCGCCACACCGCACGTCCTCGACGACCTGGTCGAGCGCGGGCTGGTAGCCGACGCGACCGACCTCGGCGCGCTGCGCGCCGAGATGGCGGCCGGACCGCTGACGTTCTACGTGGGGTTCGACCCCACCGCGCCGAGCCTGCACACGGGCAACCTCTTGCAGCTCGTGACCGCTCGCCGGCTGCAGGACGCCGGGCACCGCCCACTGATCCTCGTCGGCGGCGCCACCGGCCTGATCGGCGACCCGAAGGAGTCAGCCGAGCGCGTGCTCAACCCCAAGGACACCGTGGCCGAGTGGACCGACAAGGTCCGCGGCCAGGTGCGCCGGTTCGTCGCCCTCGAGGGCGAGCACGCCGCGGTGATCGTCAACAACTACGACTGGACCAAGGACCTGTCGGCGATCGACTTCCTGCGCGATGTCGGCAAGCACTTCCCCGTGAACCGGATGCTCGAGCGGGAGGCGGTGCGGGCCCGGCTGGAGCGCGGCATCAGCTACACCGAGTTCAGCTACGTGCTGCTGCAGTCGATGGACTACCTCGAGCTCTTCCGCCGGTACAGCTGCCGGCTGCAGACCGGCGGCAGCGACCAGTGGGGCAACATCACGGCCGGGGTCGAGCTGATCCGCCGGGTCGAGGGGGTCCGTGTTCACGCGCTCGCCACGCCCCTGATCACGAAGGCGGACGGGACGAAGTACGGCAAGACCGAGTCCGGGACGGTGTGGTTGGAACCGACGATGACGTCGCCGTACGCCTTCTACCAGTTCTGGTTGAACAGCGACGACCGTGACGTCGTGCAGCTGCTGCGATCCTTCACCTTCCGCAGCCCGGACGAGATCGCCGACCTCGCCCAGCAGACCCAGGAGCGCCCACAGGCCCGCGCCGCCCAGCGGACACTGGCCCGCGACGTCACCACCCTGACCCACGGCGCGGCAGCCACCGCCGCCGTCGAGGCGGCCGCAGCGGCGCTGTTCGGCGGCGGCGACCTGCACCGGCTGGACGCGGACACGCTGGAGGCGGCGCTGCGTGAGGCTGCGCTCGTGCAGGTACCGGCCCGTGACGGCGGGCCCAGCGTCGTCGACCTGCTGGTCGGCACCGGTCTCGTCGAGAGCCGCTCGGCGGCCCGCCGGACGGTCCAGGAGGGTGGGGCGTACCTGAACAACGCACGGGTCGAGGATCCGGACGCCGTGGTGCTACCCGAACAGCTCCTGCACGGCCGCTTCGCGGTGCTCCGCAAGGGCAAGCGCACCCTCGCCGGCGCGGAGGTCGTCACCTGACCGCGATGTGACCGGGCCCACGAGGACACGTTTGTCTGCCGGGCGGACCCGGCGTATCGTGAGGCAGGTCGCTGCGGGAGCGGCGGGACGCAAGGCCGACCGGCCGGGCGGCCGGCCCCGGCGACGGCCAGCCCACCACCCGACCTGGCCCTGGACCGGCTCGAACGGCCGTGGCTCCACGTCCGGTCCCGGTGGAGCTGGACGAGGGCCGATCCGGGCCGGCGCGGTGTTTGACCGTGCGGGACCGAGCCGGTAAGTTTGACCAGGTTGCCCCGGGCGCGGGTCGGGAGACCCGGAAGCGGTGCGCGCTTGATCCTTGAGAACTCAACAACGTGCCAAAGTCGACGCAGACAGTAACGCCCCGTCGGCAGGATGCGCGGGCCTCTCGGCCCTCGGTTCCTGCCTGCGGTTCCTTGGGTGAGACCGGCCCCTTAGGGGCCATCTTGCCGGGATACTCCGTGGTCGGTTCCTCGCCTCACGGCGAGCACCATAGATCTCAACGGAGAGTTTGATCCTGGCTCAGGACGAACGCTGGCGGCGTGCTTAACACATGCAAGTCGAGCGAACCTTCGGGTTAGCGGCGAACGGGTGAGTAACACGTGGGCAACCTACCCCTAGCTCTGGGATAACCCCGGGAAACCGGAGCTAATACCGGATACGACTTCTGCGGGCATCCGCGGAGGTGGAAAGTTTTTCGGCTAGGGATGGGCCCGCGGCCTATCAGCTTGTTGGTGGGGTCACGGCCCACCAAGGCGACGACGGGTAGCCGGCCTGAGAGGGCGACCGGCCACACTGGGACTGAGACACGGCCCAGACTCCTACGGGAGGCAGCAGTGGGGAATATTGCGCAATGGGCGAAAGCCTGACGCAGCG
>JALYMZ010000049.1 GCA_030773435.1 Actinomycetota bacterium
TGACCTCCTTTGATGTGTCGCCGTTGTGCTGTGCGCCGCTGGCGGTGCGGGCCTTGGCGAGGACCTCGAGTCCCATATAGCGCCGGGCTTCGGTCCACTCGTCGTGCTGTTCGGCCAGGACGGCGCCGACGAGGCGGACCACGGCGTCGCGGTCGGGAAAGATGCCCACGACGTCGGTGCGGCGGCGGATCTCCCGGTTGAGCCGTTCCTGGGGATTGTTCGACCAGATCTGGCGCCACGCCTCTCGCGGAAACGCGGTGAAGGCGAGTACGTCGGCCCGGGCCTGGTCGAGGTGCTCGGCGGCGGCGGGGAACTTGGCGAGCAGGGTGTCCACGACCCGGTCGAACTGGGCGTGCACCTCGGTGGTGTCGGGCTGGTCAAAGACGGTGCGCAGCAGCGTTGCCACCCACGGCTGGGCGGACTTCGGGACCCGGGTGAGCAGGTTGCGGGCGTAGTGCGTGCGGCAGACTCCCACTGTCAACTCCAGGTGAGCAATGCTCCTGGTTCGCGGGCATGGCGAGAGCCCGCGCGTCGCTGTCGACGTGCGGGTGCGGTGGCAGGCAGTTGTGGTTAGGCCGCTGTCGACTCTGGCGTTCTGTCCGGTGTCGGCTGGTCGGGCTGGAGTTCTTCCGTCATTGGCCCGGTGTCCTGGGCCGGTGCCTTGAGGTGTCGTGCTTCGTCGTAGGGCACGCCGTCGGTCCAGGCGCGCCAGAGCACGCGCATCCAGCGTGCGCCCAGGCCGCGCAAGGCGCGGTGGTGGGGCTGCTTTCGGGCGCGAGCTTCGTCGTAGGCAGCGCGCGCCCACGGTGAGCTCTTGAGCGAGTTGTAGGCCCACCACGTGCAGGCTTCGCGCAGCCGGGTGTTGGCCGCGTAGCGGAAGCCGACGCGGTGGGACCGGCCGCTCGCGCGGGTGACGGGCGCGAGGCCGGCTTCGGCCAGCAGCATGCCGACGGCCGGGTAGTAGCCGCGGTCCTCGCCGATCTCGGCGAGCAGGGTGCATGCGGTGAGCAGGCCGACGCCGGGAAAGCTTTGGAAGATGTGCGCGTCGGGGTGCTTGGCGAGTGCGAGCTCGAGGGCGTCGTCGTAATCGGCGAGCTGGCGGTTGAGCAGGCCGAGCAGCTCGGCGAACATCAGCGCCGATTGCGACTTGCCGGCGACGGTGCCCTCGGCCCCGGACAGCAGGTTTTCCTTGAGCCGACGGGCCAGGACGGCTGGGTCGACCCGACCGCGGTAGGACTGGCGACGGCAGAAGGCCGCCATCCGCTGCTCACCCACCCGTGAGGCGGCCTGCGGTGTGGGGTAGTCGGCGATGAACGCCAGGGTGATGTCGCGGTCGATCGAGGAGAACAGCGCCGCCGGCGCCGGGTGGTAGGCCTCAAGGATCGCGCGCAGTTGAGCCTCCACCCGCTGCTGGGACTCCAGCAGCCGGTCCCGGTCGCGCGAGAGCGCCCGTAGCTCAGCCAGCGCGGGCGACGCGACGGGCAGGGGGCGCCAGTGGGCGTGCTCGTGCCGCAGGGTGTCGGCTAGGGCGAAGGCGTCGAAGACGTCGTCCTTGCTGCTGGCGACTCGATAGCGCTCACGGGCGCGAGCGGCGATCCTGGGGTTGACGGCAAACACGCGATGGCCGCAGGTCTGCAGCCGCTCGACCAGCAGACCTTCGGAGCGCTCGATGCAGACCCGCAGCCGCCGTCCGAGCTGCGCGAGTTCGGCATCAAGCTGCGCCAACCCCGCCACGTCGTGACTGACCCGCACCTGCCGCAGTCGTTGCCCGGTCACTCACCACGCAGAGCTGATGATGGCTGCCGCCCCAGTCGATGCCGACGAAGATGTCGTCGTCGTCAAGGACGCCAATATTGATGTCCTGCATGCACCTAACCCTTCCGATCGAGGTCGCCTCGTGGCTGGCTCGGCTGGGCGCTCATCTCGGTGCTCGAGGCACGACTCCCACTGGCCAGTACCAAGCCCGCCACCGCCGGGAGGGACAGGTCTGCCGCTGGACCTCGAGGGTCACGCTGCCAAGGTCCTCTCCCGGCGGCGGAGGTGACCGACGGGAACGTCCCGTCGAAAGGTCATGTCAGCAGATGACCGCTGCCACGACGCGCCGGGCAACGCCGAGGCGACCGCGTCGACCAGACCGACGTGGGCGTCCGAGGTCACTAGCTCTACTCCGGACAGGCCGCGAGCGACCAGCCCGCGCAGGAACGACAGCCA
>JALYMZ010000050.1 GCA_030773435.1 Actinomycetota bacterium
AGCAGACCGACCGTCGCGTACGCCAGCGCGCCGGGCGCCACGGCGAGCCCGGCGCACAGCTCCGAGCGCCGTACCGAGCCGAACAGCACGCCGCCGGCGAGCACGCCGAGCAACGCTTCGGCGCCTCGGGGCGGCTGCCAGTCGGCGAGCCGCCCGCGCGGCAGCAGCGCCAGCCACGACAGGACGATGCCGAGCGGCTCGGCGGACGCCAGCCACCGCACCCGCCCGAACGCCACGCAACCGGCGACCGTGAGCACGGTGTAGAGAGCCAGCGCCGTGCCGACCGACCGCGGGTCGAGCGAGTCCGGGTAGGCGCTGAGGTACCACACCACCGGGATCGCCAGCAGCACCGCCGGCCAGACGTGCCCCGGCCGCTGCTCCGCGTCGTTCCGGCTGAAGGCGCGGCTGATCCCGTCCCAGGGGTCCGCCCAGCGCCACACCGGGCCGAGCACGGCGCTGCCGAGCACCAGCAGCGGCCAGCCGGCGCCCACGACGAGCGCCGGGGCCAGGTTCTCCAGCTCGTCGTCGACCCCGACCCGCCCAGCCGTCACCGCGACCGCGAGCAGCAGCACCGCGAGCACACGGGCGGCGACCTGGGCTCGGGACAGCGCCCCCGCCCACGACGCGACCGCGAGCTCCGGCTTGCCGGCGGCCCGCGGGCGCCCCGGCGACACGAGCGCCACCACGAACACGACGACGGCCGCGACCGAGGCGGTCAGGGCCAGCGGAATGTCGACGTGCGGGTGCCCGCTGACGGGATGGAGGAAGGCCACGGTCGCCGGACCAGGCTGCGTCGAGGGCACGGGGCAGCGTAACCATCCGGCCCGATGCTCGTTGAAATGTACGGCTGGCCTTGTGGCCGGGCCGCGCGCGATGCACAGTTGTCGTGCACGAACACGCCCTAGCAGCTCGGCTGCGGAGGAGACCCATGCGCACCCTCGGACGCTCGTTCTTCGCGGTCGTGACCGCGGCACTGCTCACCTCGCTCGGCGCGCCGGCGGTCGCCGACCACACCGACCCACGGACGCCGCTGGCGCCAACGAACGGCAGCACCGCCGACGGCATCGTTCGCGGTGCCGGCACCTGGACCCATCTCGACAACTTCCCCGGCGGGGCCAGCCCGGCGCTGACCGGTGGGGGCACCGACCTGGAGTTCTTCACCCCGGCGGGCAGCAAGGACGTCTACGGCACGTTCGGCACGCTCGGGCAGGACGAGGTGGGCAGCATCGGGCAGCGGATCATCCAGCTGACCCGGCGCGGTCGGGTGCTGCCGCGGTGGGTGGCCGACCACGGCTCGGCGCACTGTGCGACGGAGAACACCTCGATCACCGGCCTGCAGCACGACTCGCAGATCGCGCAGCAGAACGGTGTCACGCTGCTCACCGACACCACCGACGCGACCGGGCGCTGCCACGATAAGCCGGGCGGCGGCATCGAGATCGTCGACGTCACCAAGATCGCCGACCCCGAGTTCGCGCCGCGTGAGGCGCACCTGGTGCGGTTCGCCGGCAACTCCCACACCAACACCGTCGACGGCCAGCGTCCGTGGATCGTCTACAACAGCGCCGCCGAATTCGGCACCCCCATCATCCGCAACTGGATCGACGTCATGGACATCCGGTCCTGCTTCGGCTCGGACAGCTGGTCGCTGGACGAGCGGCGGGCCGAGTGCCGCCCGCAGGTCTACCGGATCCCGTTCCAGCCGGAGTGGACCCAGCAGCGTGACCAGGACACCGGGAAGCTCGAGCCGGGCTCCGCGACCTGCCACGACATCACCTACTCCCGGCAGCGGCTGTACTGCGCTGCGCTCAACGCGACGCTGATCATCGACGTCTCCGGGCTGGTGGACCGGCAGGGCAACATCAAGGGTCAGGCCTTCCCGTGCCCGGTCGTCGACGGCACCCGCACGGGCGCCAAGGTCACCGACTGCAGCAAGATGGAGGCCGACCGCACCGAGCAGGCGACCGGCTGGCGGTTCCTCGGCACGTTCCAGCACCCCGGCCGCGACTGCGGTGCCGAAGAAAACGTGCGCTCCTGCAACACCAACCTTCAGGTGCGCTCGGACGACGGCGTGTCGGTGGCACACGAGGCCGACCCCACGCCGGACCGCCGGTTCATGTTCGTCACCGACGAGCGCGGTGGTGGCGTCGTACCGCCGGGATCCTCCTGCGCCCCCGGCATCGAGAACCCCTACGGCAACGGCGGGGCGCACGCGTTCGACATCAGCGACCCGTCCGAGATCGTCTACGCGACTACCCCGACCGGGCAGAAGGCGGTCTACATCAGCGACGCGGTGGTGCCTGCCCCGACGTTCTGCGACGTCCACGTGATCGAGCAGATCCCCGGCGAGCAGCGGTTGATCGCGGCGTACTACAGCCAGGGCATCAAGATCGTCGACTACTTCGTCGACCGCAACGGTGACCTGCAGTTCAAGGAGCGCTCGTCGTTCACGCTGCCGAACACCAACGCGTGGGCGGCCGAGGACTTCAAGATCCGCGAGAACGCTGACGGCACCCGCACCTACTTCATCGCGATCGACGACATCCACCGCGGCATCGACGTGGTGAGCTGGCGCGGTCGTCCGAACCCGGTGGGTGCGAAGCCGCCGGCAGGCTCTGGTACGGCGACGATGAACGCCGGCCTGGCGGGCCTGTCGGTGCTGGTGCTGGCCGGAGCGGCGGCCTACCGGCGCCGCCGGCAGCACCTGGTCGACGACGAGGCGTAGGCCACACGCACGACACTGGTGCGGCGCCGCTCACGCATAGCGGCGCCGCACCATCTTTTCCCGGTGCCGTCGGGGCTGACCCTCGACCGAGCCGGCGGCCGCCGCGTGCGGGTCAGTCCTGGCCGGGCTGCTCCATGTACACCAGCTCCCAGACGTGGCCGTCGAGGTCCTGGAAGGATCCGCCGTACATCCCGTCCTGCTGCAACGGCTCCTTCCACGGCTTGCCGCCGGCCTCGATCGCCTGGGCCACCATCTCGTCGATCTCCGCCCGGCTGCCCGCGCTCAGGCACGTCAGCACCTCGGTGGCCGTGTGAGCGTCGCTGACCTCGCCGTTGATGAAGGTCTTGAAGAACTGCTCCTCGAGCATCATCACGAAGATGTTGTCGGCGACGACCATGCACAGCGTGTGGTCGTCGGAGAACTGCGGGTTGAAGTCGAAGCCGAGCCTGGAGAAGAACCGCCGTGACGCGCCGATATCCCGGACCGGCAGGTTGACGAAGATCATGCGTGACATCGTTCGGGCTCCTCACTGCGCCGCACGGGCGTCCCATCGGGGGGGGTACGTCGAGGTAGACCGGCGTATCGGCGACAACTCACCGGTGCGGCGACGACGTCCCTTGGCCGGGCTGGGAATGGCAGGTCATCGCCGTTCCCGCGGTGACTTCTCGTCGTACCCGAGATCTGTCGTGGTGACAGCGCGCCCTGCGCCATCCCACGTACGACGAGGAGCACCCCATGACCCAACTCGGCAGCATCCTGCTCGCCAGCACCGACCCGCAACGGCTGCGCGACTGGTACGCGGCCGCGCTCGAGCCCGATGTCGACAATGACCAGGAGGGCTACCGCGTGCTCGGCTTCGGCGGTTTCTACGTGATGATCGACACCCGCGACGACATCGGCCCGGCCAACCCCGAGCCCGGTCGCATCATCCTCAACTTCCATGTGCGCGACGCGCAAGCGGTCGTCGACCGGCTGGAGCAGCTCGGCGCGACCTGGATCGCCAAGCTCGACGACCGCGACGGCAGCCGGTTCGCCACGGTGGCCGACCCCGACGGAAACTACGTCCAGGTGATCGAGCTGAGCGAGGCCCACCTGGCGGAGATGGGCGTAGGGTCCTGACGTGACCGCGACCGAGGCGGAAGTCGACTTCCTGCAGCAGGCCGACGGCTACCGGCGCGAGCTGCTGGCCCACTGCTACCGGATGCTCGGCTCGACCCATGACGCCGAGGACCTGGTGCAGGAGACCTACCTGCGCGCCTGGCGGGCCTACCACAGCTTCGAGGGCAGGTCGTCGATGCGAACCTGGCTCTACCGCATCGCCACCAACGTGTGCCTGACCGCCCTTGGAGAGCCGCGGCAAGCGGCCGCTGCCGACCGGGCTCGGGATGCCCAGCGCGCACCCCGACGACGTGCTCGTCGAGCAGCGCGAGGTGCCGTGGCTGGAGCCGGTGCCGGACGCGATGGTCGGGGCCGACGAGGCCGACCCGGCGGCGATCGTTGCGAACCGGGCCAGCGTGCGGCTGGCGCTGGTCGCCGCGCTGCAGCACCTGCCGCCTCGCCAGCGGGCGGTGCTGGTCCTGCGCGACGTGCTGAAGTGGCGGGCCGCGGAGGTCGCGGAGGTGCTCGACGTCAGCACCACCGCGGTGAACAGCATGCTGCAACGGGCGCGGGCCCAGCTGCAGCAGGCGGGGTTGACCGAGGACTCCGTCGTCGAGCCGTCCGACCCGGCGCAGCGCGCCCTGCTCGACCGCTACGCGCGGGCGTTGGAGGACAAGGACGTGGCGACGATCGTGCGGCTGTTCACCGAGGACGCCCGCTGGGAGATGCCGCCGTTCGTCGGCTGGTACCACGGCCCCGACGCCATCGCGCGCCTCATCGACCGGCAGTGCCCGGCCGGCCCCGGACAGCTGCGCATGCTGCCGACGCGTGCCAACGGTCAGCCGGCGTTCGGCATGTACATGCTCGGTGAGGACGGCGCGTTCCACCCCTTCCAGCTGCACGTCGTCGACCTGGCGGACGGCGGGATCCGGCACGTCGCCGCGTTCTTCGACGTCACGCTGTTCCCGCTGTTCGGGCTGCCGGAGACGGTCGCCGCAGACGCCGAGCCGCGTCCGGTGAGTGCCGGCCGGGGATGACCCCGAACGGTACGGCGGCGCCCCTCGTAGCCGGGGTGGCGCTGCTGGAGCGGGCGTTCGGTTACACGCTGAGCAGCCTGGTGCTGGTCACGCCGGCGGCGCTGACGCGGCCGTCGCCGTGCCGCGGGTGGGACCTCGCCATCCTGCTCGCGCACATGAACGACTCGCTGCTGGCGCTGCACGAGGCCATCGGCACCGGCCGGGTCCCCCTGGAGCCCACGGACTGTGGCGCCGACGGCGCACTGCCGGTGCCGGCGGTGGCCGCCTTGCGCGCGCGGGGGTGCCGGATGCTGGGCGAGTGGAGCGAGGCGCTTCAGGAGCAGTCCGGCTCCGACGGCTCGGACGGTCTCGGCGCCGGCTCCGGTGACGTGGTGTCCGTGGCGGGGAGGCTGGTGACCCGGGCCCTCGTCGCTGCGACCGGCGCGGTCGAGGTCGTCGTACACGGCTGGGACGTCGCCTGCGCCTGCGGGCGGCCACGGTCGATCCCCGCCCCGCTGGCGGAGGAGCTGCTCGAGCTGGCGCCGCTGCTCGTCAGCGCCGCCGACCGCGGCGGTCGCTTCGGGCCGCCGGTCGAGGTCTCCCCTCGCGCCACCGCGGGTGACCGGCTGGTGGCGTTCCTGGGCCGCGAGCCGCGCTGACCCGCGGGGACGACCACGGTCAGCGCTGCGGGACCGGGCTGGTCGCCACGCCCACCACGTGCGGCGAGGTCGGCAACCGGAGCGGTACGTCGGGAACCGGACGTGGTCGAGATCGTCGACGCGGAAACCGGCGTCGCGGATGGCGGCGACGGTGTCCCGGCCGGTGTGGCAGCCGCCGGCGACCCGGGGCCAGACGGTGGCGTCGAGCAGCCGCTGCACGCGGCGCACCGCACCGGCCTCGGCGGCCACGTGCTCGAGGAACCGCAGGGATCCTCCCGGACGGAGTACCCGCAACAGCTCACGCAGGGCCGCGTGCTGGTCGGGCACCGAGCAGAGCACCAGCGACGCCACCGCAGCGTCACAGCTGCTGTCCCCGGCCGGGAGCTGGTCGGCGAGCCCGTCCACGACCGTGACCGGAACCGGCGCGATGGCCGCGCGCCGCCGGGCGGCGGCGCGCAGGTACGGCTCCGGCTCCACCGCGAGCACGCTGTCCACCTGCGGCGGGTAGTGGACGAAGTTCGCGCCGTCGCCGGCCCCGACCTCGACGACCGTGCCGGCGAGCCCGGACAGCACCCGGCGGCGGTGCTGGGCCATGCCGCCGCGGTCCATCGCCGGGCTCAGCCGGGTGTTCGGGCGAAGACGGGGTGCTGGCTGCGGCGCGCTGCGGAGATGGCTCGACCATGGACGGCTGGCGCCCTCGTGTCAACAATCGCCCGAACTGGGAGCCGTGATCGGTCTACCCCCAGCCTGGTCGGCTGACGCCAGCTTGACTCTGTACCCCCCGGGGGTATATAGGAGGCCGCATGAGTACGCCGAGCACCACGCTGAACCCGATGGCCGCGAGTGCCACCCTGCACTGCCTGACCGGCTGTGCCATCGGCGAGATCGCGGGCCTGATGATCGGCACCGTCCTCGGACTCAGCACCGGCGTCACCATCGCGCTCGCGGTCGCCCTCGCCTTCCTCTTCGGGTACGCGCTGTCGACGCTGCCGCTGCTCGAGGCCGGGCTGCCCGTCTTCGGCGCGCTGAGCGTCGTCTTCGCCGCGGACACGTTGTCGATCGCCACCATGGAGGTGGTGGACAACGCCGTGATGGCGGGCATTCCCGGCGGATGGACGCCGGACTCGTCAACCCGATCTTCTGGCTCGGCATGATGATCGCGCTGGCAGCAGCCTTCGTCGCTGCCTTTCCCGTCAACCGCTACCTGCTCACCAAGGGCAAAGGTCACGCGCTCACGCACCGCTACCACCCCGGCGCCGAACATGAGCACGGGACGCACCACTCCACGCACCACCCGGGCTGACCGGACCCGGCCGGCCCCCGACAGCAAGGAGACGCTGTGGACACCAAAAGCCTCGCCGCCGCGATCATCGGGTTCCTGCTCGGCGGCCTCGTGGTCTCCACTGCCGCTCAGCTGCAGGACGACCCCGCCGACGCCCCGGTGCACGGGCTCCGCACCGAGCAACAGGCCGTCGGGTACCCGCGCGCGGGGGCGTAGCGGATGCGGGTCAGCTCCCGACGAACTCGAGGAGGGCCTGGTTGAACTGCTCGGCATGCGTCGCGTTGAGCCCGTGCGGCGCACCCTCGATCAGCACCAGGGAGCTGTCGGAGAGCATCTCAGCCGAGCGCTTACCGCTGACCTCGAAGGGCACGATGGCGTCGGAGTCGCCGTGGATGACCAGCGTCGGCACGGTGACCTTGTCGAGGTCGCCACGGAAGTCGGTGCGGCCGAACGCGGCGATGCAGTCCAGCGTGCCCTTCGGGGAGGCGAACGCGCCGATGTCACGGTTGTACAGCCGGAACGGCTCGCTCACCAGGTCGGTCCGGTCCCCGGCGGCGAAGAAGTTGCGGGTGAAGTCGTCGAGGAAGGCGATACGGTCGCCGGTCACGCCGTCCTCGAACTGCTGGATGGTGGCGTCGTCGAGCCCGCCGTCGGCGTTGTCGTCCGTGCGGTACAGATACGGCGGCACGGCGGGGCGAGCACTGCCTTCTCGACGCGCTCCGCGCCGTACGTGCTGAGATAGCGCACCACCTCACCGCCACCCATGGAGAACCCGACCAGCGTCGCTTGGTGGAGGTCGAGGTGACGGAGCAGCGTGTCGAGGTCCTGGGCGAACGTGTCGTAGTCGTAGCCGCCCCAGGGCTGTGAGGAGCTGCCGAAACCGCGGCGGTCGTAGGTGACGGCCCGGTAACCGGCCGCCACCAGTGCGGATACCTGCTTCTCCCAGGCGCGGCCGCTGAGCGGCCAGCCGTGGATGAGGACCGCCGGCTTGCCGCTCCCGTGGTCCTCGTAGTAGAGGTTGATCGCGGCGTCGTTCTCGGTGCCCACATGAAGTGTCGGCATGCGTGCTCGCCCTTCCGTCTCGAGTCGCGTCCTCGCCTCCCTGCGCGTACGCGTTCGTACCCAGCCCCCGTCGCGGCACACCGACGCCGGCGGCCGAGGCGTCCGTCGCTGGCGTGCCCGGGGAGTCAGGCTTGCGGTGGTGCGATGTCGACCATCCACGGGACGCCGAACCGGTCGACGCACATGCCGAACTCGTCGCCCCACATCTGGGTCTCCAGCGGCATCGACACGGTGCCGCCGTCGGACAGCTTCTCCCAGTACTTGCGTAGCTCCTCGGCGTCGTCGCCGCTGAGGCTGACCGTGATGTTGTTGCCGGGGGTGTGCTGCATCCCGGTCGGGGTGTCGGCACCCATGAGCGTGAACTCGCGGTCGGTCTCGAGCATGCTGTGCATGATCTTGTCGGCGTCCGGGGAGTCCTGCCCACCGAACTCGGCGAAGGTGTTCATCGTCAGCG
>JALYMZ010000051.1 GCA_030773435.1 Actinomycetota bacterium
GTCAGCATCGGCCGCAGGTAGTCCGGCCGCGCAAGTGCGAGGTAGGCCACGAACGCCGGCGGGAGACCTCCGAGGATCCACGCGGACAGCCGGCCCTCCGCCGACAAGGTGAGGACCTGCCGACGGAGATACTCCCGCTCACGAAGCGTCGCCGCGACGGTGAGGAGCAGCTCGGCGAGGTTGCCGCCGACCTCCCGCTGGATGCGGATCGCCATCACGATCCACCGGAAGTCCCGGCTCTCCATCCGATCCGCCACACCGTCGAGGGCGTCCTCGATGTCGACCCCCAGTCGCTGCTCGATCAACGCACGCTTGAGCTCTCCCGCCATGGGCTCGGAGCCTTCGCGGACCACGGTGTCCACCGCCTGCGGTAGCGACAGACCCGCGGACAACCCGCCGGACATGACCTGCAGCGTGTCCGCCATCTGCGCGTTGAACGCCTTGACCCGGCGGGTCCGCTTGAGGCTGAGAAAAAGCCAGGGGCCGACGGCGCCGAGGAACAGCGCGAAGACCATGAGCAGTGCACCGCCGAGGACGAGTCCGAGCAGGCCGGCCGCGACCGCGACCCCGGCATGCAGCAGCAGCCACTCGGCGGCGGTCATGGAGATGCCGGCTCCCATCAGCCGCTTGGTGAGCCGAGCTTCGACGTCACCCTTGCCGACGATCCTGCCGGCGACCGCAACGGCTGACCCCCGGACGTTCACCGGCGTCGCGGTCATCGCGACCCGCGGCGCGGGACCGGCTGACGACGGTCGCCCGGTGGAGTAGTGCGCCAGCTGGCGCTCGGCGAACGTCTGCTTCTGTTGCGGCCGTCCGAGGAAGACGAGCGCCAGTACGACGGCCAGGCCCAGGCCCAGCGCCGCGGCGCCGCCGTACAGGACACGCTCGTCGGCCGCGAACGCGGGCGCGGACCGCTCCACCTGCTGCGGCCCGACCGGTGCACTGGAAGTGGAGGCGACCTCCAGCTGCACGAACGCCGAGTCGGTGTAACGCTGCCCACGGGCCGTGACCGACGCCTCGACGCTGGCTTCGCCGGCTGCTCCCTCGTCGACGGTGAACTCCACGAGCAGCTGCTGAGCCAGCGCGTCTGCCTGGGCCATGAAGAACGACTCCAGGGAAGCCGCCCGGTCCGCGGCGACGACGGTGCCACCGGCGGCGTCCGCGATGGACTCGAGCGCGCTGTGGTGAGCGGTGGACCTGCCTAGGGCCACCACGTCGACATGCACTCCGGCGGCCGCGGCGGTGTCGACCACCTCGGACACCGGTGTGCGGCTGGTGTCCGCACCGTCGGAGAGGACCAGGACGCTGCGCGACCCCTCGTCGCCGGCCACATCGACCGCTTGCAGCACTCCGTCGTACAGCTCCGTCGACCGCGACAGGGACAGGGTGGCGATGGCGCCCTCGACGCTGCCGTGGTCGGTGGTGGGGGTCTGCACGGTGGTCACCTCGCCGGCGAAGGTCACCAACCCGATGGAAAGGTCCTCCGGTGCGGTGTCGATGAACGCCGCGGCCGCCTCCTTCGCCGCCGTGAACTTGGCGCCGGCCATGCTGTTGCTGACGTCGAGGGCGAGCACGGTCGTGCGGGCGATGCTGCCCGCCTCGGCCGGAGCCGCGGTGGCGTCGACGGGCTGGCCGTCGACGCTGACCTCGACGGAGTCGAGGTCTGGTGCGACACCGGCCGGTAGGCCGTCGACCGAGAACAGCAGTCGCACGTCGCCGTCCTTGGTGGTCTCGACGTAGTCGATGCTGCCGTTGCCCGCGGCGTACGCCGGGACCAGCGGCCCCAGCACCGCGACGCACACGGCGCCGGCGACGCCCCACCGCATCGGCCTCATCGCGGCCCGTAGCCCTCGGCGGCGAACAGCATGGGGTCGACGCGCACGTTGTGGTGCTGGATCTTGTCGAGGAACCGGGGGCGCAGGCCCATCGACCGCAGCCGGCCGAGCGAGCGGCCGTGCTCGTCGAACCCGAGCGTGTGGTCGTAGGTGAAGATGTCCTGCAGGGTGATGATGTCGCCCTCCATGCCGACGACCTCGGTGACGTGCGTGATGCGCCGGCTGCCGTCCTTGAGGCGGGTCTGCTGGATGATCAGGTCGACCGCGCTGGCCACCTGCTCGCGGATCGCCCGCACGGGCAGCTCCATCCCGGCCATCATCACCATGGTCTCCAGCCGCGCCAGTGCGTCGCGCGGGCTGTTCGCGTGCAGCGTGGAGATGGAGCCGTCGTGGCCGGTGTTCATGGCCTGCAGCATGTCCAGCGCCGCGGCATCACGGATCTCGCCGACGACGATGCGGTCGGGCCGCATGCGCAGCGAGTTCTTCACCAAGTCGCGGATCTTGACCTCGCCCTTGCCCTCGATGTTGGCCGGGCGGGACTCCAGCCGCAGCACGTGGTCCTGGTGCAGGCGCAGCTCGGCCGCGTCCTCGATCGTGATGATCCGCTCGTCGGCCGGGATGAAGGACGACAGGACGTTGAGGGTGGTGGTCTTCCCGGCGCCGGTGCCACCGGAGACCAGGATGTTGAGCCGTCCCCGCACGCAGGCCTCGAGCAGTCCAGCGGTCGCTGGAGTCAGCGTGCCGAAGGTCACGAGGTCGTGCACGGTGAAGGGGTCCTCGCTGAACTTACGGATCGTCAGCATGGAGCCGTCGAGAGCGAGGGGCGGCACGACCGCGTTGACGCGGCTGCCGTCGGGCAGCCGCGCGTCGCACATCGGGCTGGACTCGTCGATGCGCCGACCGACGCGCGCGACGATCTTGTCGATCGTGCGGCGCAGGTGCGCCTCGTCGGCGAACTGGCTTTCCACCCGCTGCAGCCTGCCGTTGCGCTCGATCCAGATGTCGTGCGGGTTGTTGACCATGATTTCAGTGATCTCGGGGTCACGCAGCAGCGGCTCGATCGGCCCGTAACCGAGGATGTCGTCGGCGATGTCCTGCGAGATCCGTGCCCGGTCGGCCATGGTCAGCGGCCGATCCTCCGACGCGATCACCTTCTGCAGCGAGGCCCGGACCTGCTGCTCGAGCTCCGACTGGGTCATCTTCGCGTCGTACAGCTTCGGTCCCAGGGTCTCCACCAGTGAGCCGTGCACCGTGCGCTTGACGTCCCCGAACGGGTCGGTCAGCACCTTCCCCCGCTGACGCTGGCCGTTACTGGCCTGCGACGACGCGTCGGTGTCGTCGGTTGCTACCAGGGCGACGCGGTCACGCTTGGCCGCCGCCAGGCGCTCGGACAGGCTCATGCCGCCCTGACCTTCCGGCGCAGGCGGCTGCCGCGCTTGCCGTCCGGCGCGGCCGCACTCCCGCCACCTGGGGTGCTGTGCCGAGTGGTCGCGTCCCAGACGTGCGTGGCGAGGGCCTGGATGCTGCGGCTGACCGGATGGCGCGGCTGCGATCGGACGATGAGGTCACCGCGGTTGATCGACGACGGGACGTCGCGGCTGGACGGGATCCGGCAGCTGATCGGCATGCCGAGGGTCTTCTCGACCTCATCCGGAGAGAGGAGCACCTTGGAGTCGGAGCGGTTGAGCACGACCCGCCACCGCGAGCGGGGGATGTTGAGCAGGTCCAGCGTCTCCGCGCTCAGCTTGAGGCCCTTCAGCGACGGGATGTCGAGGGTGCCGATGAGCAGCAGCAGGTCGGCGTTGTCGAACGCGTGCAGCGCGAACTCGTCGAGCACGGGGGAGGTGTCCACCACGACGACGTCGTACGCCGACTTGGCGACCCGCAGCAGCCGGCCGACGACCTCCGGCGGGATGCTGTCTCGGGCGTCCGGCTGCACCGGCGCGGCCAGTAGCGCCAGGCCGTCCGAATGCGGTGTCACCAGGGACTCCAGACCCGCGGGGTCGATGTCGACGTGCATGGTCACCGCGTCGGCGATCGTGTTCGACGGGTAGAGCTGCATCATGATCGCGGCATCGCCGTAGGACAGGTCGAGGTCGATGAGGCAGACCCTCCGCCCCTCCTGCGCCAGCGCCGCGGCCAGGTTCGTGGCGAGCATCGACTTCCCGACCCCGCCCTTGGACGAGAAGACGGTCACGAGCCGGCCGCCGGTCCTGGACGCGTCCTCGTCGTTCGTTCCGGTCAGCGCCTGGTAGAGCACGTAGGCCCGCCGGACCGCCTCCGCCACGCCGGTCAGGTCGCGATCCTCCACGACCTCGCGCATACCGGCGCGCAGCGCCTCGGCGAGCACCGCCGTGTCCACGCGTCGGCGGACGAGGATGACGCTGAGTGCGGGGCGCGCCAGCCGCATGTGGTCGGCGAGGGCGACCGCCGCGCCGAGGTCGATCGACGGGCCGAGCACCACGGCGTACTCGTCGGCCCGCTCCTCGAGGTGGCCTCGCAGCTGGTCCAGCGAGTCGAGGACGAAGGCGTTCTGCCCGACGGTGGAGTTCAACAGGTCGGCCAGCGCCCGGTCGCGCTCGACGATGGTGGTCATCGCACGTCTCCCATCAGTGCTTCGGGGTCGTAGATGTCGAACCCGGTGATTCCGGGGCTGTCGTCGGTGACGGAGTCGTCGGTGAGGAGCGCGAAGGACATCTCGCCCGTGCGCGCCGAGTGGAACACCTTCTCGGCCTCCTCCTGGGTGACCGCGAGGGTCAGGATCGTCTTCGGGATCTCCTCGACGGTCTGCTCACCCGTGGCCGTCGTCTTGGTGGTGGACAGGACGGTCGTCTGGCCGACGCCGATCACCTGAACCTTCTCGAGGAGCAGCTGGGTGATGTCGGGCAGCGGAGAGGTGGTGCCGTCCTGCTTGATCAGCTCCGGCTTCGACGAGACGAACACGGCGACGTCGGAGCCCGGGGTGACGAAGCCGGCCACGCGCTCGGGGTCCGTCAGCTCCACACTGACCGCCATCTTGCGCTTGGGGATGGAGAGGGTCTGCTGGCTTCCCGGCTCGCCGAACTTCTGCACCATGATCTGCTCGCCGGGGAAGATCGGGCTCAGCGCCACCTGGTCCTTGATCGACTCCGTCGAGGCGAGCGCGCCGTCGACCGCGCTGGCCTGGGGGACCTCGACGAGGTCGACCTTGCCGGCCGCCTGCGCGTCCCGTACCGACTCGCCCGCGTCGATCACGGCCGTTGCGGCGAGCACCTTCACCATCTGCTGCTCGGCGACCGCACGCTGGTTGATGCCCTGCACGTAGACCAGGATCAGCGCGGTCCCGGCGGCCGCGACCAGCACGGCGACGATGAGGAGAACGGTGCGACGTCCCATGAAATCCAGTCCTGTCGGCGCGCGGGAGGCTGGTCCAGCCGGACCTGCCGGGGTCTCGTCGCAGAAACTACGGCGACGGGGGCGGCCGGCGGCGCCGAACGCCACAGAACCACTCAGCAGGGCCAGACGTCATGACCCGGAGTGACTATCCCCAGGCCCGGGTTGGCGTCGGTGCACCGGCTGCGCGTTACAGTCCCCGGGGTACGTCGAGCAGACGCATCGGAGCCGGCTGGGTCGGGTCCGACCGGGGAAGCAGGACGGTATGGCCGAGCAGACGTCGTCGAGCATCCGTATCTCCGCAGCGCCGGCGACCGTGATGGCGGTGATCGCCGACTTCGCGGCGTACCCGCAGTGGGCGACCGGCGTGAAGGAGGCGGACGTGCTGGCGACCGGAGCGGACGGCCGCCCCGAACGCGTGCGGTTTCTGCTGAACGCGCCACCGATCAAGGACGAGTACACCCTCGCCTACGTCTGGGACGACGACCGCGAGGTGCGCTGGAGCCTGGTGGACGCGAACGTGCTCGAGGCCATGGACGGGGCGTACGTGCTGGTGGGTGACGGGGACAGCGGCGCGCCGGAGGGCACGGATGTGACCTACCGGCTCGCGGTCGACGTGGCGATCCCGATGATCGGGATGCTGAAGCGCAAGGCCGAGAAGGTCATCGTCGACACGGCCCTGAAAGGTCTGAAGCAGCGCGTCGAGGCCACCGGGTGAGATCCTCCGGGCTGACCATCGGCGTCGACGTCGGCGGTACCAAGATCGCGGCCGGGGTCGTCGACGGGCGCGGTCAGGTCCTCGCACGGGTCCGCCGGGAAACTCCGGCCGACGACGCCGCGGCCACCGAGGAGGTAGTCGTGCGGGCGGTGAGCGACCTGCGGTCCCGGCACGTGGTCGACGCGGTCGGCGTCGGTGCCGCCGGGTTCGTCGACGCTGCCCGCGCGACGGTGCTGATCGCTCCGAACCTGGCCTGGCGCAAGGAACCGCTGCGCGCGGACCTCGAGGGCAGGCTCGGGCTCACCGTGGTGGTGGAGAACGACGCCAACGCCGCCGCGTGGGGGGAGTTCTGCTTCGGCGCCGGCCACGACGTCGACGACCTGCTGCTGGTCACCGTGGGCACCGGAATCGGTGGCGGCCTGGTCCTGGGTCGCCAGCTGTACCGCGGTGCGTTCGGCGTGGCCGGCGAGATCGGGCATCTGCGTGTGGTGCCGGGTGGCCGACGCTGCCCGTGCGGCAACCGCGGCTGCTGGGAGCAGTACGCCTCCGGGTCGGCCCTGGTCCGGGAGGCGCGGGAGGTCGCCGCGTCCGGCTCACCGCAGGCCGCCGACCTGCTGCGACGTGCCGGCGGGGATCCGGCGGCCATCGACGGGCCGATGGTGACCGGCGCGGCGAGCGAGGGCGACGGCTTCGCCGAGGAGCTGTTCGACACCTTGGGCCGGTGGCTGGGGGAGGGCGTCGCATCGCTGGCAGCAGTGCTGGACCCGGCCGTCGTGGTGGTCGGTGGCGGGGTCGCGAAGGCCGGTGCGCTGTTGCTGGAGCCGGCGCGTACGGCGTACCGGACCAACCTCAGCGGCCGCCGGCATCGGCCCGAGCTGGAGCTGCGCCCGGCGCTCCTCGGCAACGACGCCGGCCTGATCGGAGCGGCCGCACTGGCCCGCGTGTGACCCTCAGCGCACCAGAGAGAACCCGCCGATGATCGGGATCGTCACGACGTCGTGCGGGTCGGGTCGCATGGTAAGGATGCCGGTGCCCGTGACGTTCAGCCGCCGGGCGACGTATTGGGAGTTCTCGACCTGCTGCACACCGCCGCCCTTGATGTTGAAGGGATCGGCGTTCGGGATCATGAACACGCCGGACAGATGCATGCTGCCGGAGCCGGTCATCGAGAACGTCGGACCCGCGCCGTACGTCTCGGTCCACAAGGCCAGATCCTCCAGGTTCGCCCAGTCTGCAGCGGTCGCGGTACCCGACACGGCGTCGGGTGCGGTCCAGTCCTGGCTGGCCGTTCCGGCGATCTTGACGACGCCGCTGCCGGCGACACCGGCGCACGGCGTCGTCGTCGGGGCCGTCCCCGGCGTCGTGGGCAGGCAGCCGTCACTCTTCCCGCCCATCAGGATCACGGTGGTGTGACACATCTGGAGCAGCCCACCGGTCGACTCCACTGCTCCGTCCCGGACGAAGAGCCGGGCACTGTCCGCAGATGGCGCATCGCTGCAGGTGGCGGCTCCCTGGTGGTGCATCCGGAACCCGTCGGCCTTGATTCCTGCGCCGCTGTAGCCGGCGACGTAGACCTCGGTCGCGTTCGGCATCGCCAGGTTGGCGGCGTCGATCTTGCCGTTGAAGACGATGCGGTTGCTCTGGAACGTCACGTTGCTGGCCCGGAACCCCGGGTTGCCGGGACAGTCGACGAACACCGGTGTGGTCAGGGCCTGCTGGGCCGCGGTGGGGGTGCAGCCGACGACCGTGTAGCCGGCCGCGGGCGCGGTGGCGGGGGTGCGCGCGAACTCGGGGTTGGCCTGGGTCGTGATCGCGCTGCGAACCGCCGCCAGGTACCGGTCGTCCACCGGGCTGCGGGTGATGAGCCCCCGGGCGGTCGGGCCACTGCCCGGAGGGTACGGCCCGGCGTACACCTCGGGGATCGGGTCGGCCGCCTTGGCGGGCACGGCACCCGGCTCACCGGACAGCGCCCGGACGCCGATGATGCCGGGCAGCTGCGGCGCGCCGGTCTCGGCTTCCTGCGCGACGATGCCGTCGGTGTGGTTGCCGTTCATGATGTTGCTTCCGGTACCGCAGCTGCTGCCGTTGCCGAGACTGTCGGAGTGGATCAGCCCCGGTACGTCGTCGAAGCCCTTGACCAGCACCCCCGCGTTGGTGCCGCTGACGTCGATGACCGCGCAGTTGTTGCGCTCCAGCACCAGCAGCGCGACCGCGCCCTGTCCTTCGTCGCCGATCTCGATGCGCCCGACCGACCGCACCCGGCTGACCAGGTCACTGGACGTTGCCAGGCTCCCCAGCCCAGGGCGTTCGGTCTCCGTGACGATCACGCCGAGCTGGTCGCAGCCGTTCAGCGTCGGGTCGCCGGTGTCACCTTGCAAGGTGCTGAGGCTCTCCTCCGGGAACCCGCCGTCGGACAGCAGGTAGGGGCTCTTGATCTGCACGTGGAGCCGTCCCACGGTGGCTTCGTAGCGGGCCCAGGTCGCACTGTTGTCCGGATCACACACCGTGCTCAGCTGTGCCGCCGACGCCGGGCAGGCGACGTTACCGGGCGGCGCGCTCACGTCCGGCAGCAGTGCGATGTCCTCGGTGCTGTGGCCGGTCTGGCTGGTCTTGAGAAACCGCAGCGCCTGGCAGACCCCGGCGAACGGGTGCGGCTTGCCGTTGCCGCGGTCGAGGCCGTGGATGCCGGCCGCGGCGGCCGTGTCGGCGGATGACTTGTTCATCTGGCGGTCCAGCCGCACCAGGCCGAAGTCGAGGACCATGGCCGCGCTCACCATCAGCATCGTCAGGCTGACCGCCACCATGATCGCGACCGCCCCGTCCTCGGACTGGCGGCGACGACACCACGCGGCTTTCAGGACGTCCCGCACGGCGAAGTCTCGTAGAGGGCAACGGACTGCCGGGTCATGACCCGATTGGAGAAGTTGACCAGCACGGCGTTGATGTCGTAGTGCCGCGACGCGGCGACCTTCACGACGCAGTCGCCCACCTGGATGCCGGCCGGGGTGGCCGGTTCGGTCAGCGGCGGAAGGGGGACCGCGTCCGTGCCGGCGTCGCACCGGGAGGTCAACGTCCCGCCGCCCTGCTTGTACAGCCAGACGCAGATCTGTGTGAGCGCGGAAGGGTCGTCGAACTGGACCGCCCGGGTTCGGCTGATGACGTCGGTGGCCCAGTCACCGGACAGCGGAGGGTAGGGCGTCGTCGCCGCGAAGCGGGAGCCCTCCCGTACGGCGTTGGAAAGCCCGACCGCGTGGCTGTAGGACAACCCGGCGGTGACCGTGCCGAGCAGCAGCATCACAAGTATGGGCAGGACGAGGGCGAACTCGACCGCGACGGCACCGCGCTCGTCCCCGTCCCGCGACGAGACGCGCACCCGCACCGTCATCCGACTCACTCCTCCACCGCTGGCCGTCGCGAGCCTAGGATTCGCAGGCGGTGTCCCGGCGGGCTTCGAGCAGAAATAGCCCAGAAGGACCATCCGCGGACTACCGCGCAAGGCGACGGCGGCTGGGGTGGGTCCGCCCTAGCATGGAGGATGTGCCGTCGCTGCGGGTGCTGGCGTACAACATCCTCGGGGGCAGGAACCGGGGCCTGCTGGCGAAGGTGGTGCACGCGCTCGACCCCGACCTGATGGTGGTCAACGAGGCGCCGCAGTGGCCGCTGCTGTGGCGCTGGCAGTGCCCGTCGCTGGCCCGGGAGTGGGGCCTGCAGCATGTGGCCGGCGGACGCAACGCCGGCCGCAACATGATCTGTGCCCAGCCCCACCTCGGTGTCGTCAGCACCTGGGCGGAGCGCGTTCCGCAGTCGCGGTGGGCCCCGATCCGTGGCGTGGTGGCGGCGCAGCTGCGGCTGCAGGGACGCCCGTTCGGTGTCGTGGGCGTGCACCTGGGCCTGGAGCGCGACGACCGGCTGGAGCATGTCTCGGTCGCCCTGCGCGCCGCCGGGCGCCTCCAGGGCCCGGTGCTGCTCGCCGGCGACCTCAACGAGGACCCCGGTGGCCCGGCGTGGCAGCGGTTCGCCGACGCCGACTTCGTCGACCCGTCCGCCGACCCCACGGAGCCGACCTTTCCGTCGTACGCACCGGCAAAGCGCATCGACGCGATCCTCGTGCGCGGTGACGTCTCGGTCCGCGACTGCGGCGCGGCACCGCTGGCGCACGACCTCCTCGCCCAGGCAAGCGACCACCTGCCGGTTCTCGCGACCGTGCGGTGGGGCTGACCGGGGCGCGCGGGTCAGGACCGACCGGTCAGGACGGCCGGTCAGGACGGCCGGTCAAGGACGGCCGGTCAAGGACGGTCGGTCAGGATCGAGTGGTGCGGTAGTCGGGCACGAGCTCCAACACCAGCTGCTCGAGGAACAGGCCGACGTCGGTGACGATGCCACGGGCTTGGGTCGATCCGCGGTCGGCGAGTTTGGTGACCGTGGCCGGGTTGATGTCGACGCATACCAGCGGCACCGAGGCCGGCAGGAGGTTGCCGGTCGCCACCGAGTGCAGCATGGTCGCCACCATCATGCAGAAGCCCACGCCGTGCAGCTGCGCGCGCATGGCCCGCTGCCCCTCGATGACGTCGGTGTAGACGTCCGGGAGCGGTCCGTCGTCGCGCACCGAACCCACGAGCACGAACGGCTTGCCGTGCGTCACGAGCGCGTGCATCACGCCACTGGTGAGCACGCCCTGCTCGACCGCCGCGGCGATGGAACCGGCCTTGCGGATGGTGTTGAGGGCCCGGATGTGGTGCTCGTGGCCGTGCTCGACACCGCGGCCTTGCGCGAGATCGACCCCCAGGGAGGTCCCGTAGAGGGCGGACTCGATGTCGTGGGTGGCCAGCGCGTTGCCGGCGAAGAGCACGTCGACGTATCCGGCCCGCACCAGGGCCACCATCGCCGGCGCCGCACCGGTGTGTACCACGCCCGGCCCGCCTACCCACAGCATCCGCTTGCCGGCCGACTTGGCCTCCCGCATGCCGTCGGCCACCTGGCGCACCAGTACCGTCTGCGGCTTCTCCGACGACACGTCGGACTCCATGAACCCGAACGAGCCCGCCACGTCGCGCGGCGGGCTGGGGGTGCGGACCTTCAGCCCGGACGCCCCGCACACGATCCGCATGCTGGCCTTGACGTCGGCCATGGGGATCGTGCGTACCCGCAGGGCGGTGCCGGAGCCGGTGACGACCAGCCCGCAGTCCATCTCGGGGTTCTCCACGTCCACCCACCGACCGCCGATGCGCACCCGCGTCTCGAGGTTCGTCGAGGAGTAGAAGCCGTCGGGGAACACGCCGTCCTGCTCCGCCACCGACGTGACCGCCTCACCGGGGTCGACGAGATTGACCCCGCGGGTCTGCAGCCGCATGAGGAGCCGCTGCAGCGCGTCGTCGTCGTCGGCGGTGACCGTGATCAGCGCCCGGGACGGGTCGCCGGCGTCCTTGCCGACGTCGAAGCGGTCCATGGTGTAGTCGCCGCCGTACTCGCGGATGTCGTCCAGCACCATCGACAGGATGCCGCTGTCCAGCAGATGACCGCTGATCTCGACGGTGTCGCTGACCTGCACGGGGTTCCTCCTTGCCGACCGCTCCGGTCCCGCCCGACCGGGTCGCGCCGCGGTCAGTCTGGCAGTCACACCACCGCGCCGTCGTCACCGCCCCAGTCGCCGGGCGGCCGGTCCTGCATGCGGACGATCAGCGTCACCAAGCCGCCGACGAAAGCCCCCACGCACAGCAACGTCACCGGACCGGGCAGCCCCCAGCCGAGGACCGTGGCGACCAGTAGCAGCAGCGGCCCCCCGAACAGCCCGCCCCACGCCAGCCGGCCCACCAGGTCCGTGGCCGGGACCGGCGGCGCCACCGGCGGGACGAAGTGCTCCTCCTCCTCGGGTCGGGATCCCGGCGACGGAGGCACCGGCGCGGCGTCCGACGGGTGCTCCGGCGCTGCCGGCAGGGCGGGAGCGGCCGGCTCGTCGGCGCTGCGGCCGTAGCCCGCGACGATCTGCGCCCACACCTCGTCGTACCCGTGCCCGTCCTCGGCGACCAGGGTGGCCGGCGTGTCGTCGGCCGCGGCCACCTCGGGCACGTCGTCGGCCAGCCGGCGCACCACCTCCCGCGCCTGCGCGAGCGCCGCCCGGTCGGCGAACACCTGGGCGTCGTCGGCGCCCGGGGTCTCCGGGAGGACGACGTACGCCGCCACACCGACCTCGCGCAGGGCCAGCAGCGCGTCGGCGGCGACCGTACGGCTGACATCGGCCACCAACCCGTAGTCGTCGGCGGTCAGGCCGTTACCTCGCATCACGACCCTCCGGAGGACCGCAGCGCCGGCCGGCTCGGCGTCGGCGCGGTGACGCGGCGCACGAAGTCGACGGACTCGGCGAAGATCCGCGGCGCGTCGTGGTCAAGCGTCGCCACGTGGTAGCTGTTCTCCAGGACCCGCTCGGTGAGGTCCCGGCTCGACACCCGTTGCACGATGATGCGGCTCGACAGTGGGTCGACGACGTGGTCGACCGCAGAGCGGAACAGCAGGACCGGCTGGGTCACCTTGGGCAGGTCCTCGCGCACCACCCGCCACAGCTGGAGCATCGAGTGCAGTGCGCGCAGGGGCGTGCGGTGGTAGCCGTACTCCTCCACCCCAGGCTTCTTGATGTCGTTGCCGATGCCTGCCGTCGACGGCAGGAAACGGTGCACGACCGGTACCGCCAGCAGCCTCTTGTTGCCGCTGGCGATCGCGGGGTTGACCAGCATGACCGCCGTGACGTCCCGGCCCTGCTCCTCGGCGAGCCGCAGCGCCAGCGCACCGCCCATCGACAGCCCACCGACCACGACCCGGTCGCAGCGCCGCCGCAGCTCGGCGAGGGCGCCGGCCACCTCGGCGTACCAGTCCTGCCAGCCGGTGCGGTTCATCTCCTGCCACGTGGTGCCGTGGCCGGGCAGCCGCGGCACCCGCACGGTGCAGCCGTGCGCGGCGAGGTGCTCCCCCCACGGCCGCACCGACGCCGGTACCCCGGTGAACCCATGGCTGAGCAGCACACCGACCGGTCCGCCGTCCGCCGCAAAGGGACCGGCCTGATCGGGGATCGGCACGGCTTCCTCCACTGCGCGCACGGTGGAACGAGGACCTACCCGCATGGTGACACGCCGCCGGCTGACAGGTCGAGGGCGGTGCGCACGAGCCGTTCTTCGCTTCGCCGCATCGGCGGTGCCCCGTGCCAGGCTGCACCCGCCCTTCCCCGGCCGAATCGGGCCTTCCCGCGCCGAATTCCGCATGGGAAGGCCCGGTTTCGGTCGGTCACGAGCCGTTCGGGAGGGGCGGGCCGGGCCGACCTCCAGCCTTCGGCTCTAGGGTGACCGTCATCGAGGGAGGAGGTGGACGGGTGTTCTACTGGTTCTTGAAGTTCGTGGCCCTGGGACCGCTGCTGAAGCTGATCTTTCGGCCGTGGGCGGAGGGCACCGAGAACGTGCCCGCGGAGGGCGCGGCGATCCTGGCCAGCAACCACCTGTCCTACGCCGACTGGTTGTTCATGCCGCTGTCCATCCCCCGCCGGGTCACCTTCGTCGCGAAGGCGGAGTACTTCACCGGCCGCGGCGTCAAGGGGTGGCTGCAGCGCTCGTTCTTCTCGGGTGCCGGACAGGTGCCGATCGACCGCTCCGGTGGCCGGGCCAGCGAGGGCGCGATCGCCACCGGCCTGAAGATCTTGCGCAACCGCGGGCTGTTCGGCATTTACCCCGAGGGCACCCGCTCCCACGACGGGCGGCTGCACCGCGGCAAGACCGGCGTGGCCCGGATGGCTCTCGAGGCCAAGGTCCCGGTCATCCCGGTCGCCGTCATCGGCACCGACGTGCTGGCGCCGCCGGGTCGCATCTTCGGCCGCTACACCCGTCCCGGCGTGCGCTTCGGCAAGCCGCTGGACTTCTCCCGCTACGAGGGCATGGAGGCAGACCGCTACGTGCTGCGGTCGATCACCGACGAGATCATGTACGAGATCATGAAGCTGTCGGGTCGCGAGTACGTCGACGTCTACGCCAGCCGCGCCAAGGAGGAGGCCAAGCGGGCGGCCGCCGAACAGAAGCGGGCGGCGAAGGCCGACTCCGGGCTCCCGGCCGCCTGAGCGGCCTTCGTCACGACGCCGGCGCTGACTGGGCCTGCTCGCGCAGCACGGCCAGAACCTGCGGGTCCACCCGGTCCGGCCGGCTGCGGTTCTCGAAGTTCTCGGACCCGACCCAGGCGTCGAAGTCGGCGTGCCCGAGAGAGCGCGCGAGCGCGTCGACCTCGGCGCGCAGCGCCTCGGTGAGCGGCAGCAGGTCGGAGTCGTCGGGTCTGAGGTAGTACAGGTCGTGCAACGCCAGCAGCCGGGTGAGCTCGTCGCACGGGTGGGTGTGGTCGTCGACCCGCAGGTCGACCAGCACGTCGTCGAAACCGCCGTACCCGGCTCCCTCCTGCACCACGAGCAGCGCCGCGGACTGCCGTCCGCGCCGATCCCCGCCGGCCCGGTCACCGGCCCGCAACGCGCCGAGCAGCCGGCGGGCCAGCGGCGCCGTCGGGTCGGAGGCGTCCCAAGCGGCCCGCATCGCGTCGACGACCTCCGGGCCGGTCAGGATGTTGCCCTGGATCGCCACCCCCTCACCGGTCCACCCGCCGGCCCAGTCGTGACAACCGGTGCCGGTGAAGGTCGCCGCCCGCCCGGCGGCGTCCACGATCCCGACCTGGCGCCGCTCGCGGTCGTCGTCGCTGTCGACCAGCGCGGACAGCGCGGCCGGCGCGTCGTGGCCGTCGGCCAGCAGCTGCAGCCCACGCGGCTTGTACGACGTGTTGGCGTACGACTGGGTCGCGATGGCGCCGACCCCGGCCCGCGCGGCCGGTACGGCGTACCCGACGGCGAGGAACTTCGAGGCGACGGCCACGCCCCAACTGCGGCCGTCGGCGGAGCGGGCCACGATCGAGAACGTCATACTCGGACCCTAGACCGCCGGCCGGCGCCGGATCAGCGCGGCAGAGCGGCGAAGAAGGCGGTCACCCGCTCGGCGAGGCGTCCCCAGCCGTGTGCCGTCGCGGCGACGTCCCCCGACACGACCAGCCCGTGGTCGGCACCCTCGAGGACGAGCTGGTCCCCGCCGAGCCGTTCCGCGATCGTCGCGGGCCACGACTCGTCGCTGCCGCCGCCGACCAACAGCCGTGGCGGCCGTGGCCTCGCGTATCGCGGCGGCGCACGACCCACGTCGAGCAGTGGCGTGAACCACACGGCTGGGAGTTGCCGGCTGGCCGCTACCTTCGCGGCCAGCGTGCCCAGCGACTTGCCGGCCAGCAGGAGTGCATCCGCTGCTGTCTCGGCGGCCAGCGATGCCTCCGCCTGCCGACAGACCCACCCGACGGTTCCGTCGACGTCGTCGAAGCGGTCGCTCGGTGCCTCCCACCACACCTGCTGGACGGTCCACCCTTGCTGCAACAGCGCCAGCCGAGCGATCTCGAGCACCGGATGCGCCGGCGAGTATCCGGCACCCGGCAGGACGATCGCCACACGCCCGCGGTCGCCGTTCGCGGGCTCGAAGCGGGTCGGCGCGTGGCCGAACGGGACCACCGGACCAGCGTAGTTCCCGAACGGCGCCGGGCGGCTGCGGCGGGGTTGCCCAGCGCTGTGGATGCGGTGCCGCCGTTCGGTCGGCGACCACCCTTTTCCAGGGGTCCGTGGAAGACGGTGGTGCCGGGGCCCGATTCGACCACCGTTTCTCACGGGTGCGTGGAAGACGGTGGTCGGGCATCGGCGGCGCCGGCCGCCCCCGGCTGCGCGCCGGGGCCGAGGGCTCGGAGCCGCACGCTGGCCGGTGTGGGCCGGCGGGGAGGGAACCGGTCAGCAACGACGCCGACACGCCGGGGGATCGGTGTCGCCTGTGACCGGTTGCTGGTTCGCGGGGAGCACGGGCGGGGAAGTCGGGGTGCCCCGGCGGGGAAGTCGCGGGGTGCCCCGGCGGGAAACGGGTCAGCGACGACGGCGTGCGGCGCACTCGCTGCGGAGGGCGCTGGTTAGGGTGAGCCACGCACGGGCTGGTCGAGGAGAGGGACGATCGTGCGGGTAGGTGTGCTGACCGGCGGCGGCGACTGCCCCGGCCTCAACGCCGTGATCCGGGCCGTGGTGCGCCGCGGCACGCAGGACTTCGGCTTCGACTTCGTGGGGTTCCGTGACGGCTGGCGGGGGCCGCTGGAGAACGAGACCTGCGAGCTCGGCGTACCCCAGGTGCGCGGGATCCTGCCCCGCGGCGGGACCATCCTCGGCTCGTCGCGGACGAACCCGTTCAAGATCGACGGGGCCGTCGAGCGCATCACCGGCAACCTGAAGGCCAACGGCGTCGACGCGCTGATCGCGATCGGCGGCGAGGACACCCTCGGCGTGGCGACCAAGCTGGCCGACCTCGGCGTCGCCGTCGTCGGGGTGCCGAAGACGATCGACAACGACCTGTCCGGCACCGACTTCACCTTCGGCTTCGACACTGCCGTCAATATTGCGACCGAGGCGATCGACCGGTTGCACACGACCGCGGAGTCGCACCACCGGGTGGTCGTCGTCGAGGTCATGGGCCGGCACGCCGGCTGGATCGCCCTGCACTCCGGTCTGGCCGGGGGAGCCAACATCGTGCTGATCCCCGAGCAGCCGTTCCGCATCGACAAGGTCTGCGAGTACGTCGAGAGCCGGTTCCGCACCAACTACTCGCCGATCGTCGTGGTCGCCGAGGGCGCCGTGCCCGACGAAGGCACGACGAGCACCCAAGACGGCGAGCTCGACGCCTTCGGCCACGTCCGCCTCGGCGGCATCGGCGACCAGCTCGCGCGCGAGATCGAGCGGCGTACCGGCAAGGAGGCGAGAGCTGTGGTGCTGGGCCACATCCAGCGCGGCGGTACCCCCACCGCGTTCGACCGGTGGCTGGCGACGCGCTTCGGGCTGCACGCGGTCGCCGCCGTGCACGACGGCGACTACGGCACGATGGTGGCGTTGCGCGGCACCGAGATCGTCCGCGTGCCGCTGCACGAGGGGACCGGCGAGCTCAAGACCGTGCGCCCGGAGCTGTACGCCGAGGTGCAGGTCTTCTTCGGGTAGACGGGGTTCACCGGCGTCATCGCGCGGTCAGCGGTTGCCGCGCGGCTTGTCGGTGCTGCTCTTGCCGCCGCCGTTGTTGCCCTTGGTGGTCGTCGTGGCGGCGCCCGGCGCGGCGACCGCCGCCTGCGCGTCCACGATGCCGTAGCCGAACGCCGGGGTGTAGACGCCGCGCGCACCGGTCACCGGCTGGCGCGAGGTCGTGAGCAGCGTGGACTCGACGTTGTCGACGCCGCGGCCCTGGGCGTAGAGCAGGCCCGCGACACCGGCGACGTGCGGCGTCGCCATCGACGTACCCGCGTACGCGTCGTAGTCGGCCTGGCCGCAGAAACGCGAGCCGGTGCCGGACGGCACGGTCGACCAGATGTCGTCGTCGCAGGCAAGCAGCCCGGCACCGCCGGGGGCCGCGACCGCCTTCAGGTCGGGCTTGACCGGCAGCTCGGAGTACCAGGTCTTGGCCTCGTTGCGGTCGGTCGCGGCGACACAGATTACGTCGTCGGTGAACGCCGGGTCACTGCACAGCGGAGTGGCGGAGTTCCCCGCCGCCGCCACCGACAGCACGCCCTTCGCACGGGCGTAGGCGAGCGCGTCGGCGAGGTCGGTCTCGAGACCCGTGATCGGGAACGCCTGGCCGCCCGGCAGTGCGCCGAGGCTGAGGTTGATGACGTCGGCACCGTGGTCGGCGGCCCAGCGCACGCCGTCGGCGATGTCGCCGTAGCTGCCGGAGCCGTCCTCGAGGACCTTGACCGGCATGATGTCGGCGTTCGGCGCGACGCCGGCGACACCGACCCCGTTGTTCGTCACCGCGGCCGCGATGCCGGCCACGTGTGTGCCGTGCTCGTCGTCGTTGTTCTCGCCGTCGGGGCCGCGGAAGTCACCGTTGCCGCACGGCCGCGGGCCCTTTCCGCACCCGGTGAACGTCGCACCCGAGACCAGGTTGGCCTTGAGGTCGGGGTGCTCGAGGTCCACGCCGGTGTCCACGATCGCGATCACGCTGCCGGAACCGGTGCTCGTCGGCCACGCCTGCTCGGCGTGCACCTGGTCGAGCCCCCACTGCTTGGACCGCAACGTGTCGTTCGTCGCGGCGGCGGCGGACAGGCTGGTGCCGGCCAGCAGCGCGGTGGCGCCGATCGCGGCAAGTGTGGTGGCGCGAGTGCCGGGCAGTCGCATGACGGTCCTTTCGACGGCGGGTGTGCCGCGAGGTTCAACGCACGGCGCCCGGGAAGGTCACGCCTGAGCGTGCCCACCGTGCGCGCCGGGAACCAGGCCGCGCCGCCCCGCGACCGCCTGGACGTCACCTCGGCCACGTTCACCAGCCGAAACGTTGCTGTCCGGAGCGGCCCCGCCACGCCGTACCCTGATGGCGTGTCCTTCCCCGACCTCGACACGTTCCGGGCGCTGCCAGCGGCCCAGCAGCCGCGCTGGCCGGACCCGGCCGCGCTCGAGGCGGCGGTGGAGCAGCTGCGAACGATGCCACCGCTGGTGTTCGCCGGGGAATGTGACGAGCTGAAGGACCGGTTGGCGGCGGTCGCCCGCGGCGAGGCGTTCCTGCTGCAGGGTGGTGACTGCGCCGAGACGCTGGCGGGTGCGACCGCCGACAACGTGCGCAACAAGCTGCGGGTGCTGCTCCAGATGGCGCTGGTGCTGACGTATGCGGCCTCGGTACCGGTCGTCAAGGTCGGGCGGATCGCGGGACAGTACGCCAAGCCGCGGTCCAACGACGTGGAGATCCGCGACGGCGTGCAGCTGCCGGCGTACCGCGGCGACATGGTCAACGGCATCGCGTTCACCGAGGCAGACCGGGTGCCGGACCCGCAACGGCTGCTGCGGGTCTACAGCGCCTCGGCCGCCACCCTCAACCTGTGCCGGGCGTTCGTCACCGGCGGCTACGCCGACCTGCGCCAGATGCACGCGTGGAACACCGACTTCGTGCGGTCGAGCCCGGTGGGAGCGCGCTACGAGGCGCTGGCCGGAGAGATCGACCGGGCGCTGGCGTTCATGGTGGCCTGCGGCACCGACCCGGCGGAGTTCCACACCGTCGACTTCCACGCGTCCCACGAGGCGCTATTGCTCGAGTACGAGCACGCGATGACCCGCATCGACTCCCGGACCGGAAACCCCTACGGCACGTCGGGCCACTTCCTGTGGGTGGGGGAGCGCACCCGGCGCCTGGACGGCGCGCACGTGGCCCTGCTCGCGCAGGTCCGCAACCCGATCGGCGTCAAGCTCGGGCCGCGGACGACCCCGCAGGAGGCCATCGAGCTGGCCGAACGGCTGAACCCGCAGCGGGAGCCGGGGCGGCTGACCTTCATCACCCGGCTCGGGGCGCGCAAGGTCCGTGACGTGCTGCCGCAGCTGGTGGAGAAGGTCAGTGCCCAAGGCATCGAGGTCGGCTGGGTATGCGACCCGATGCACGGCAATACGTTCGAGACCACCACCGGCTACAAGACCCGCAACTTCACCGACGTCATCGACGAGGTGCGCGGGTTCTTCGAGGTCCACCGTGCGCTCGGCACCTGGCCCGGAGGACTGCACGTGGAGCTGACCGGCGACGACGTCACCGAGTGCGTGGGTGGCGGTGAGGCGCTGGTCGAGGCCGACCTGGTGCACCGCTACGAGACCGTCTGCGACCCCCGGCTCAACCGGGCGCAGTCGCTGGAGCTGGCGTTCCTCGTCGCCGAGATGCTCGGCTCGCGTCCCTGACCGACGCCTTAGGGTGGGCGACCGTGATCGACCTGCGCAGCGACACCGTCACCCGGCCGACCGAGCCGATGCGTGCGGCGATGGCGCGCGCCGAGGTGGGCGACGACGTGTACGGCGAGGATCCCACGGTCCGCGCCCTCCAGGAGCGGGTCGCCGGCCTGTTCGGCTTCGAGGACGCGTTGTTCACCGTCACCGGGTCGCTCGCCAACGTGCTCGGGGTGCGGCTGCTCGCGCCGGTCGGACAGGAGCTGCTCTGCGAGGCACAGGCACACATCGCCCGGGCAGAGCTTGGCGCGCACGCCGTCCTGTCGGGGGTCACGATGCGCACCTGGACGCATCCCCGGGGCGGAGTCGACGTGACCGCGCTGCGGGCGCTGATCGGTCCCGACCTCGGACCTTTCCTGGTGCGCACCGCCGCGGTGTCGGTCGAGAACAGCCACAACTTCGCCGGCGGCACCGTGACGTCGATCACGGACCTCCGCACGTTGCGCCGGTTGGCCGCCGACGCCGGGGTCGCGGTGCACCTGGACGGGGCGCGGATCTGGAACGCGCACGTGGCCACGGGCACGCCGCTGGCCGACTACGGTGCGGTCGCCGACACGATGGCGGTGTCGCTGTCCAAGGGACTCGGCGCGCCGGTGGGGTCGCTGCTGATGGGCAGCGCCGAGCAGATGGGGCAGGCGCGGGTGTGGCGCAAGCGGCTCGGTGCCGGCTGGCGGCAGGCCGGCCTGCTGGCCGCCGCCGGACTTCACGCGCTGGAGCACCACGTCGAGCGGCTGGTCGACGACCACGCGCGGGCGCGCCGGCTCGCCGAGGCGGCCGGGGTCGACCCTGCCACGGTCGACACGAACATCGTCGTGGTTCCGGTCGACGACGCCGCCGGCTACGTCAGCGCGTGCCTCGACGCGGGGCTGCGAGTGGGCGCGGTGGGTCGGTCCGTCGTACGCCTGGTGACTCACCTGGACGTGACCGATGCCGACGTCGACCACGCCTGCACCGTGCTCGCCAAGCTCGCCGCCTAGGACGGGTCGACGTGGCGATGGACGCCCCGACGCCGCGGCAGTGGCGGGCGCTCGCCCGATCCTCGCCATACCGCTGGCGGACTCTGGTGTGCACGGTGACGTGGCGAGGGTGGCCCGGTGATCGCCAGCAGCCGGTGCGGGCGTGGGTACGCCGGCCCGACGCGCTGCGGGTCGAGACGCTCGACGGCCGACTGGTGCAACGCTCCTGGGTGACGCGGTTGAGTGACGTGGCGGTCCGGCCGCTCGCGGCGAACGCGCCGCCCCCGCGCCTCGACGCCGACGGCCTGGTGGCGCAGCGACCGGACGACTTCGCCGTCGACTTCGACGACCCGATGTTCCGCGACTACCACTGGGTGGCGATGCTCGACCCGTACGAGCTCGCGGATGGCCCCCGCCGCACGGCGGAGCGCGATGCCGTGGAGCTCGACAGCCTCGGCGCGGTCCGTCACCACGGCCGACCGGCGTGGGAGGCCGTGGTGCGACCCACCGCGCACTACGACCCGCGCTGCTCGTGCTGCCCGCTGCTCTACTCCGCGCAGAGCGACGCACACGAGGTCGAGGCCGGCGCTCCGCCGCCGGACCCCACGCCGGTGTACGCCGACGCGCACCGGGTGGTGCTCGACGTCCAGACGGCGGTGTGCGTGCTGTCCGAGGAGCTTGGCGGCGACCGCGCCGGCCGCGGGCATGACGTCGCGGTGGAGTCGGTCGACGAGGTGCTGCCCGACCACCTCTTCGGCCCACACCGCGTGGAACGGGACCGCTCGCGCGGCTTCCTCACCCGCCGCCGCGGCCGGTTCGGTCGCTGACCCGAGCTCAGACGGTGAGGTGCTGCACCTCGCCCTCGACGTGGCGACGTGGTGCCAGCTCCACGAGGTACATCGCGGTGAGCACCAGTGCGCCGCCGCCCAGCATCCGCGCGGTCAGCGCCTCACCTCCGAGCAGTACGGCGAACAATGCGGCGAAGACCGGCTCCATCGCCATGATGATCGCCGCCCGGGTCGGCGCCAGGTGGGCCTGTGCCCAGGTCTGCGTGACCAGCGCCAGCGCACCGGCGGCGAGCGCCATGTAGAGGACTGCCCACCAGTTGGCGGCACCCGCCGGCAGCACGACACCGCCGGGTGCCGCGGCGGCTCCGCAGACCACGGTGATCACCGCCATCTGCAGCACCGACAGCCCGTACGCCTCGCGGGGGGTCGCCCATGCTCCGAGCCCGACGATGTGGCCGGCGTACAGCACCGCGGAGACGAACGTGACCGCCTCGCCGTACCCCACCGCGAGGGCCCCGCAGCGACAGCACCGCCAGCCCGGCGGTCGCGATCCCCACCGCCAGCCAGGTCAGCCGGCCGATCCGGTGTCGCAGCAGCATCGCCGCGAGCAGCGGCGTGCACACGACGTACATGCCGGTCACGAACCCCGACACGCTGGCCGCGGTGTGCCCGAGCCGGTAGGTCTGCAGGATCTGCGCCGTCCCGTACACCAGTCCCAGCACGACGCCGTGCCGCCGGGCGGCCGGGGAGAGCCGCAGTAGCGCGGGTGACGAGCAGCAGCGCGAGCACCGCCACCACGCCTGGCCGGCCCCGGGTCACGGCGCGGTCCGCAGCGACTTCAGCAGACCGAGGACCGGTGACCCGGGTGCCGCCGCGCCCGGCGTCTCCAGCAGCACCGGTACGCCGGCAACGACCAGGCATGGACCCAGGGCGTCAGCCGCTGCGCCGGACCCGCGGCAGGGACGAACCCTCAGCCGGCCACGACGGCATTGCGCAGGCAGCCGACCCCGGAGATGCGGCACTCCACGGTGTCACCGGCCGCCACCACGACCGCGCCCGGAGTGCCCGTGGAGATGACGTCCCCGGGGAAGAGCGGCATCACCGCGCTGTGAAAGCTCACCAGGAAGGCCGGGTCGTAGCGCATGTTGGACACCGTGTTGCGTCGATGAACGCGACCGTTCAGCACCGTCGACACCTCCAGCTCCGCGAGGTCGAGCCCGGCATCGGCGAGTTCGGACAGTGGCACGATCTCGGGTCCGAAGGAGAAGAACCCGGGGAAGTTCTTCGCCCGGGTCAGGAACCGCGGGTTGCGCTGCAGGATGTCCTCCGCGGTCTGGTCGAGGACCGGGCAGACGCCGAGGACGGTGCCGAGGGCGTCCTCGGCCGGGACGTCGCGGCAGGCGATCCCGATCACCAGCCCCAGCTCGGCTTCGGCTGTCACCCGCCGGCTCTGCCGGGGCAGCGGGATCGGGTCGCCGGGCCCTATGACGGTGTGGTCGGCCTTGAGGAACGACGCGGGCTCCTCCGGCATCGTCTCGGCCAGGTCGCCGGCGTGCTCGACGTAGTTCAGGCCGATGCCCCAGATCTTGTGCGGCCGGCGGTACGGCGGCGCGAACCGCACCGCGTGCCGCGGGCGGAACAGCCGGCGCGGGGCCGCCACCGCCGCCCGCGCGAGGTCGGTGAACCGCCCCTGCTCGAGGATGCTGACGAGGTCGCCGTCGACGTCGGCGAGCAGGTCACCGACCCGGGCCACTCCCCGGTCGGGTAGCACGACCGCCGGCTCCTCGCCGGTGCCGGTGCGGATCGTGGCCAGCCGCATGTGCTGGTCCCTGACCGCCGGGGCCCGGCCTCAATGGCTGCGGACGAGGCCGCCGTCGCAGCGGACCTGCGCGCCGGTCACGTAGGAGGCAGCGGCGCTGGCCAGGAACGTCACCACCGCCGCGAACTCCTGGGGGCGTCCGTACCGACCGACCGGGATGGTCTCCTCGACTCGCCGGCGGGCGTCGCCGGTCGTCGTACCCGCGCGCTCGGCCGCCGCCCGATCCAGCGCCGCGACGCGGTCGGTGTCGATGCGCCCGGGCAGGACCATGTTGACGGTGACACCGTCGGCGGCCACCTCGGTGGCCAGTGTCTTGAGGTAGCCGGCCAGCGCGGCCCGGCCGACGTTGGATGCGGCGAGCCGGTCCAGGGGCTGCTGGACGCCGCTGGAGCCCACCGCGACGATCCGTCCCCACCCCGCCTCCCGCATCGCCGGCAGCACCGCCTGGACCAGCCGCACGTGCGGCAGCAGCAGCAGCTGCACCGCCTGCTGCGCCGCCTCGGCGTCCACGTCGACGGCACGACCCGGCGGCGGCCCACCGCCGTTGAGCACCAGCACGTCCACCCGACCGAAGTGCGTCGTGGCGGCAGCCACGACGGCCTCCGTCCCCGCCGCGGTGGTGAGGTCGGCCTGCACGCCGACCGCCGACGGGAGGCTCGCGGCGACCTCCCTCGCCAACGGCTCGCGGCGCCCGGCCACGACCACGTTCATCCCCTCCGCCGCCAGAGCCTCGGCCACCGCGCGCCCGATGCCTGCGGTCGAGCCGGGGACGATCGCGGTGCGGCCGCTCAGTCCGGTGTCCATTCCGCTCCTGTCGCCGTCGGTCGGTCCATCCCGACCGTCACCGTCGAGCCGCGAGGTGTATCCGCTGTCGTCGCCGCGCCTCGCCGGTACGGGCCATCTTCACGGTGCCGGCCCCCGCGTCGGCCGTCGGGTCGCCGAGCGGCCGGAGGACCACGGTGTCCTCCCGGCCGTCGGTGGCGAGGTGCACCGGCAAGGTGGGTGCGTAGTCGCGGGCGAGGTCCGGGTCGTCGTACACGTCGTGCTCGAGGGCCTGCCGGGCGCGCCGCACCTGCCGGAGCAGCACCATCGCGTCGGCGGGCCGGCATCGGGGATCGCGTGCGGTGGCGCGCGAGACCAGCGCGTCGAGGTAGAGGGGGATGCCGAGCACGGCCTCGGACGGTCGCGGCACGTCCTCGTGCACATGCTTGTAGGCCACCTCTAGCGCGCTGTCGCCCTGGTGCGGCTTTCGGCCGGTCAGCATCTCGTAGAGCAGCACGCCGGCGGCGTAGACGTCGACGCGGGCGTCGGCGGCACCACCGACGAGGAGCTCAGGTGCTAGATAGGACACCGTCCCGATCAGCACGCCGCGGGTCGTGGTGGGCCCGGTGCTCGTCACCGCTCGGGCCAGACCGAAGTCGGCGACCTTGACCCGGCCGTCGTGGCAGAGCAGGACGTTATCCGGCTTGACGTCGCGGTGCATGACCCCGGCGTCGTGCGCGGCGGCCAGGCCGGACAGGATCGGCTCGAGCAGCGCCAGTGCCCGCGTCGGCGCCAGGGGCCCGTGCTCGCTGATCAGGTCGCGCAGGGTGCCGCCGGGGACGAGCTCCATGACGAGGAAGAGCCAGCCGGAGTCGCTGCCGTGGTCGAGGACACCGACCACGTTCGGGTGTGCGAGTCGCCCCGCGGCTCGTGCCTCACGCCGCAAGCGGGTGACGACGTCCTCGTCGTCGGCCAGGCCGGGGTGCAGGACCTTGAGCGCGACGGCGCGGTCGATCCGGGTGTCGGTGGCGTGGTAGACGGTGGCCATGCCGCCGCGGGCGATCCGCGGACCGACCCGGTACCGGCCGTCGAGCAGCGAACCGATGATGGGCTCGGCCCGGCTCGCCGGGTCCTCAAGCCGGGTATGCACCGCGCTCGAACGCCTGGTACAGGGAGAGGACGTTGGCGACGTAGCGCCGGGTGTCGGCGTACATCCCGTGCTCACGCACCCCGGCGAGTCCCTGGTAGTAGCCGGCGACCGCCTGCCGTCGCGGCGCCACGTCGGTCAGGTGGTCCAGCAGTACCACCCCCGCGGTGGCGTTGTCGCGCACGTCGAGGAGGTCGAGGTCGCGCCCGAGCAGGGTGCTGACCCAGCTGCCGGTGGTCGGGATCACCTGCATGGCGCCGACGGCCTCGGCGGCGGACACGTGGTGCTGCTGCCAGCCGGCCTCCTGCCAGGAGACCGCCAGCGCGAGGTTCGGGTCCACCCCGTGGCGTCGGGCAGTGGCGGTGATGATGCGGCGCACTTCTGTCCGGCTGGGATCGGGATAGTGCGCCAACCTCCGCTCCAGCCGCCGTACCCGCGCGCTCCGGGACGGCGCGCGGCTGGCCGCGCGGCGGTCGTCCGCACGAGGCTTGTCGGCGCCGGAGACCACCACCGGGATACGGAGCCGCTGGCCGACCACGATGTGCGTGGAGCCCCCGTTGGCCTCGGTCAGCTCGGCCGTCCATGCGTGGTAGCGCACTGCGAGGTCGCTCAGGGTGTCACCGGGCCGCACGATGTGTACGACGATGCGGCGGGTCGGGCGGTCGGCGGTTCGGGCTCCACCGGGCACCGGGCGCGGGTGGGCAGCGGGGATCCGGAGGACCTCGCCGGCGTAGATCAGGTTGCCGGCCGCCGGCAGGTCGTTGGCGGCCACGATGCGCCGGACCGTGGTGTCGAGGTCGGCGGCGATCCCGGACACGGTGTCGCCGGGCTGCACGACGTAGTCCAGCGTGAACGGGCTCGCCGCCGCGAGGGCGCAGCACGCCGCGGCCGACTGAGCCCGGATGGTGGAGGGGCGAAGGGACAACATGACCGTCCTCTGGTGGGGAAGGAGCCACCGGAGGGGCGGCTCGGGGCCGGAGGCCGTGCTCCCATGGTGCTGTTGTGGCTTAAGTGATGCAAGTGACACGGCCGGTGCTCGTCAGGTGGCGTGCTGTGCTCTACGGTCGCCCCGCGGGCCGGCGTCGCCGGCGGCGTGCGGCCACGGATCCGTCGCACCCCCGCACCGTTCTGGCAGGCTGGCCGCCGTGGAGGACCCGCCACGCATCGACGAGGTCGTGCCGGCCTGGCTCACGCTGCGCGAGGTGGCCGACCGGCTCGGGGTCAGCCCCAACCGGGTCCGCCAGCTGGTCCGCGAGCGTGAGCTGACCGCCTTGCGCCGTACCGGAGCCCGGGAACCGGAGGTGCCGGCCGACTTCCTGGTCGACCGGCGGATCGTCAAGGGGCTGGCCGGCACGCTGACCTTGCTCGCCGACGCGGGGTACGACGAGGAGGCGTCGGTGCGATGGTTGTTCAGCGACGACGACTCGCTGCCCGGCGCCCCGGTGCAGGCACTGCGGGAGAACCGCGGGACGGAGGTGCGCCGGCGCGCGCAGGCCCTGGGATTCTGACCGCCACCACCCGCCGCTGTGCGGCGCCAGGAGGGTGACCGCCGCTACCAGGAGCGGCGGGTCGCGGCGGTGGCCAGCCCGAGCAGCGCCTGGTGCACGGCCGGATCCGGGATCGGCGCGTGCTGCAGGGACGTCTTGGCAGCCTCGGTGAGCTCGCGGATCAGCGTCTCGACCGCGGACAGTGCTCCGGTGGCGGTGATGACGGCGCGCAGCTCCTCCACACCGGCGTCGTCGAGGTCGGGACGGCCGAGAAGCCGGCCGATACGGCGCCGCTGCCGCTCGTCGGCGCGCTCGTCGGCCAGCGCGATGAGCACGGTGCGCTTGCCCTCCCGCAGGTCGTCGCCGGCGGGTTTGCCGGTGACATCGGGGTCGCCGAAGACGCCGAGCACGTCGTCACGCAGCTGGAACGCCTCGCCCAGCGGGACTCCGTACGACGAGAGCGCGGCGATCAAGGCGTCGTCGGCGCCGGCCAGCGCAGCGCCGAGGTGCAGCGGCCGCTCGACGGTGTACTTGGCCGCCTTGAAGCGCAGCACCCGCATCGCCTCCGGCACAGAGCTGCGGCCGCTGCTCTGCGCCACCAGATCGAGGAACTGACCGGCCACGACCTCGGTGCGCATGGCATCGAAGTACGGCGCCGCCGCGGTGACCCGTTCGGGGGGGAAACCGCTGCGGTGCAGCAGCTCGTCCCCCCAGCTGAGGAGCAGGTCACCGAGCAAGATGGCGGCACCGGTGCCGAACCGCTCAGACCGGCCGACCCAGCCTCCGGCGGTGGGCAGCCGCGCGAACCGGCGGTGCGCCGCCGGCCGGCCCCGGCGCGTGTCGGAGGCGTCCATCACGTCGTCGTGCACCAGGGCGCTGGCGTGCAGCAGCTCCAGGGCGGCGGCGGCGCTCACGACGCGCGCGTCGTCCGCTGCGCCTGCGGCGCGCCAGCCCCAGTAGCAGAACGCCGCGCGTAGCCGCTTGCCGCCGGTCACGGCGTCGACCGCCGCGTCCAGCAGGGGCATGAGCTGAGGTCCGAGCTCGCTGAGCCGCTCGCGCTGCTCGCCGACGAACCCGGTGAGGCGCCGGTCGACCTCGTTGCGCCACCTCTCGGCATCCCCCAGCGGAGCCGGCCCGACCAGGTCGGGACGCGCGGACGTCACGGTCTTGCAGCCTACTCAGCCGTGCGACTCAGCGGCGTGCGCGACGGCGCTCGCGGACCGGGCACGGTGCGGCGTCGCCGGTCTCGTGCCGAGTACCCTCACGGCATGGCCCTCGGAGTGCCCTCGCGCATGCCCGGCGGGGCGGCGACGATCCGCGAGCTCATCCATGCGGGGGACCGGTCGTTCTCGTTCGAGTTCTTCCCGCCTAAGGACGACGAGGGTGAGCGGCTGCTGTGGCAGGCGATCCGGGAGCTCGAGCCGCTGCGGCCGACGTTCGTCTCGGTGACCTACGGCGCGGGCGGCAGCACCCGGGACCGCACCGTACGCATCACCGAGGGCATCGCCGCCGACACGACGCTGACCCCGGTGGGTCACCTCACCTGCGTCGGGCACCCGCGAGACGAGCTGCGCTTGATCGTCGGGCGCTACTCCGACGCCGGTGTGCGGAACTTCCTGGCACTGCGCGGCGACCCGCCGTCCGGGCCGGGCACACCGTGGGTGCCGACGCCGGGCGGCCTCGACCACGCCAGCGACCTGGTGCGGCTGATCCGAGACCTCGGCGACTTCTGCGTCGGCGTGGCCGCCTTCCCCGAGGGGCACCGCGACGCCCCGTCGCTGGATGACGACGCCCGGGTGCTGGCCGAGAAGTACCAGGCGGGCGCCGACTTCGCGATCACCGAGCTGTTCTTCCGCCCGGCCGACTACCTGCGGCTGGTGGAGCGATCCACCCGGGCCGGCGCCGACCTGACGATCATCCCCGGCATCATGCCGATCACCAACCTGCGCCAGATCCAGCGCTTCGCCGAGTTGTCCGGCCGGGAGGTCCCACCGGAAGTCGTCGCCCGCTTCGACGGCATCAGTGAGCCGGCGGAGGTGCGCAAGGTCGGTGTCGAGATCGCGACCGAGATGTGTCAGGAGCTGCTGTCCGACGGCGCCCCGGGGCTGCACTTCTACACGCTGAACCGGTCCCGGGCCACCCGTGACATCTTCGCCAACCTGCGTGTGCTCACCGCTTCGTGACATGGCCGAGGGCGGTGTGACCGTGACCGGCGTCGGCGAGGCGGCGGCGACGCCCGACGTCCTGCGGGTGCGGATGACGGTCGGCTGCCTCGCCGGGGACGTGTCCGCCGCGATGGCGGCGGCGGTGCGCCGCAGCGAGGCCGTGACGAGCGCGCTGCGGTCGCAGCCACTGGGGCTGGCAGACCGCGACATCCGCACCGCGGGGTTCGACGTGCACCGCGCGGAGCGACGTGCGCACG